>JBGQEW010000045.1:0-16780 GCA_041496565.1 Terriglobia bacterium
GACGAATGCCTCGGCCGCATTTATCAGGCGCTGTGGTCGAGGGGCGGCGCGTGGATTATCACCGCCGACCACGGCAATGCCGAAACGATGATCGATCCAGTCACCGGCGGGCCGCACACGTATCACACGACGAATCCCGTGCCGTTTATTTTGGCGACAAACGAGGGCGCCACGCGGTTGCGCGAGGGCGGCGCGCTGCAGGACATTGCGCCAACGCTGCTCGGCGTGCTCGGCATTCCCGCGCCGCGCGAAATGACGGGCCGCGACCTGCGCTCGCCGACGAAGACCGGTTAGCCATAGAATCCGATGCCATCGGCGCGACCAATGCGGCCAGCACCTTCAGCAACCAAACTCGTCATCTGCGTGTATTACCCATTCTCGCTGTGGCGGCCGCCGCCGGAAATGGCCGGGGAACTGCGCCGACGCTGGCCGGAGATGAACGTCGTTCATCTGCCGAATTACGATCTCCTGCCGGCCGAGCTGCCGGACACGGACATCTTTGTGGGCTTCTCGATTCGGCCGGAGCAGTTCGGCGTTGCGCGCAAGTTGAAATGGATTCATTCGACGGCAGCGGGCGTGTCGCAATTGATGTATCCGGAGCTGCAGAACAGCGGCGTGGCGGTGACGAACGCGAGCGGCGTCCACAAGATTCCGATGGCCGAACACATCGTGGGGGCGCTGATCGCTCTCGCGCGGCGATTTCCCCATTGTTTTCGCGCACAACGCGAAAGCCGCTGGGCGCAGCAGGAAATCTGGGACGCTCCGATGCGGCCGCGCGAATTGTATGGCGCGACTCTGCTGCTCGTCGGCTTTGGCGCCGTGGGACAGGAGGTGGCCAAGCGAGTGCAGCCATTCGGAATGAAAATCTGGGCCATCACGCGCTCGGGTCGCGGCAATGCGCAACTGGCCGAGCGGATTTTGGCGGCCACGGAACTCGAGCGGGCGCTGCCGGAGGCGGATTACGTGGTGCTCGCCGCGCCGGAGACGACCGAAACGAAACACCTAATCGGGGCGCGGCAGGTTGCGCTGATGAAGCCTACGGCTTATTTGGTCAACGTCGCGCGCGGCACGCTGGTGGACGAAGCGGCGCTCGCCGATGCGCTCGCCCGGCGCGCCATCGCCGGCGCTGCTCTCGACGTCACCGAACGCGAGCCACTGCCGCCCGATAGCCCTCTGTGGAAGCTCGACAATTTATTTCTGACGCCGCACATGAGCGCGGTGAGCGAGCATCTATGGGAGCAGCAGACAGCGCTGCTGGTGGAAAATCTGGAGCGGTGGTTCAGCGGCCGCGACTTGCTGAACCGCGTGGACGTGACTCGCGGATATTAGAGGAACACCTGGCGCTGCGATCGTTCCAGGATCGACAGAAGTTTATGACCGACGTGAGAACATCGGGATGGACGCGCATTCGGACGCCGAACGGCCGCTACGAATATCAATTTCAGGGCCGCACGCCGGCGGTGCGCAAGGGAAAGTACGAGGAGGCTGCGGATTATCTTTTCCTCGTGCTCGATGAAGAAGGCTTGCTTTACCGGATCCCCGTGCGCATTTCCACGGAAGCAGAAAGTATTTTCGAGCACAGGGCCGACTCCGCCGCCAGCGATCACGCCGCGGCGATGCGCGCCGCCGCGGCACAACTGCGGGCCGGGCTCGCAACGTTCCAGCCGCGGCAGAACGCGCCGTACGAGGAACTCGATGCCGTCTTTGCCGTGGATGAAGCCAAAGCGCAGGAACTTGTGAAGGAATCAAAGTAGGGGGCCACGCGAGGCTCACGAGGACGCCTGGAAAATTCCCAGCTAATCGCCCACCGAGCCCTTCGGCGCGGTGTAACCTTCGCGGGCGTACACCACGATCTTCCGTTTCTTCCCCTTGGCATTTGTGAAGAAGTACGGCTGGCCGCTGTCGTCCACGATTTCAACTTTGATCTTGTGGAATTTCCCGTCGTTGGCCTGGTTCGTGGGAATGAAGCCGAGCGTGTACTGGTTGCGGAGAAACGCCGCCACCGTCGCGAAGATTCCGGGAAGTTGGCCTTCGAACTGCGGAAACCAAGCATATCCGCCCGTCATCCGCGCAAAGGCCGTCAGCTGATTCTGCCCCTGGAGAAAATCCATGCGGGCGACCGCACCCAGCATCTGGCGTGAATCCATGTACTCGACCAGTTGCTGGGAAACTCCGACGGAGAAGATCGTCACGTCCGATTGTTTGACCTCGGCGAGGGCCTGGCTGAGAGTGTGATGGCTAAAGGTGTCGAGCCCGGAGGAAAGTATGAGAATCGATTTCTTGCCCTTCACGTCCTTGAGCTGGTCCATGGTCTCGATCAATGCGTCGAACAGATTCGCTTCGCTGAAACCGGGAAAATAGAGCCGGGAAATCGCCTGGCGCGCTTCCATCTTGTCCTGGGTGAAGTCCATTTCGAGGTGGGTTTTCATGTCAAACGTTTTCACCGCCACCCAGTCGTCTTTTTTCAGATGGTTCAGGAAATCCTCCGACCAATACTTTGCCGTATAGGCGAAGATTTCGTAGCCAAGCTTGCTGAATTCCATCAGCATCACCACGGTAATCGGCGCGTCGGTGGGCGCGAAATTCGAGATCTGCTGGAGTTCACCGTCCTCATAAATGCGGAAATTGTCCTTACGCAATCCGGTCAAGATGTTTCCGTCCTGGTCGGTCACGACGGCGTCCACGTTGACGAGCGGCGATTCCACCGAGATGGAATATTGCGGCGGCTTTTTTTGATCCGCCGGCGGCTGTTGGGCGCCCCCCTGCTGCGCGGAAGCCCGCAGGCAGTCCAGCGGCACCGCCAAGGCAGCCGCCAAGAATGCCAGTAACACCGCTTGTCCTACCCTGGATCGCGATCGCATAGGAACCCCTTTGACCTTCGATGCTGCCACGGCCCAGCGGGATGGTCAATCGCGTTGCTGTTTCAGCACCGAGGGCACGCGCGGGCCGCCGGTGCGCCTGCGGCCGCATGATAGTATGAATCTTTGCGGTTTGAAGGTCTCCTTTCACCTTTCAGGGGGAATCAAGGATGGTTTGCAATCTTCGCCGATATCTTTCTCTATCCATTCTATGCGCGCTGGCGGGAGCGGCTTCGGCTGCAGGCCAGTCCCAGCGCCCGGCGCAGGCGCCGGCGCCCGCGACCGATTTGAGCAAGCTTTCCGTCGAGGCGACGGATTGGCTCGCAGGCCTGATCCGCATCGATACGTCCAACCCGCCGGGCAATGAGCTGGCCGCGGCAAAATATCTGGCTGAGATCCTGCAGCGCGAGGGTATTGTCTCGGAAACGTTTGAAACTGCGCCGGGACGCGGCGTCCTGGTGGCGCGGCTCGCCGCCGGAGCCATCCCGGACCCATCGCGCGCCCTGCTGCTGCTCGGGCATCTGGACGTCGTCGGGGTGCAAAAAGACAAATGGACAGTGGACCCGTTCGGGGCCGTGTTGAAAGACGACTACCTCTACGGCCGCGGCGCGATCGACGACAAGGGTATGACGGTCGCGAACGTGGCCGTGCTCGTGGCGCTGAAGCGCGCGCAGGTGCGCCTTGACCGTGACGTGATTCTTCTCGCCGAAGGCGACGAGGAAGCCGGCGGCGATTACGGCATCGATTTCATGGTCCAAAAGCACTGGGACAAGATTGCCTCGGGTTTCGCGCTCAACGAGGGCGGCCGCGTATACGTCAAGGACGGCAGAGTGCAATGGGTGGGCGTACAGGCCAGTGAAAAAATTCCGGTGAACGTGATCGTGACGGCCAAGGGCACGTCGGGGCACGCATCGGTGCCACTGAAGGACAATCCCATCGTCCATCTCGCCGCCGCAATCGAAAAAATCGGCAGCTACACCACGCCCTGGCAGCTTAACTCCATCACGCGCACGTATTTCGAGCAAATTTCCAGGATCGAAGACAGTGAAACGGCCAAGTGGATGCATGCGCTGGAAACTCCGGACCGCGGAGACCACGCGGCTCGATGGCTCTCGGAAGCCGATCCCGTCTGGAGCTCCACTCTTCGCACGACGATCGCGCCCACAATTTTTCAGGGCGGCTTTCGCGAGAATGTCGTGCCTTCCGAAGCCAGGGCGACGCTCAATATCCGGCTGTTTCCCGGCGAGCTCATCGGCCCCCTGGTGGAAAAGTTCAAGACGCTGGTAAACGATCCCGAAGTGCGTTTCGAAGTGGCG
This sequence comes from Terriglobia bacterium, assembly GCA_041496565.1. Taxonomy (GTDB): domain Bacteria; phylum Acidobacteriota; class Terriglobia; order Acidiferrales; family UBA7541; genus JBGPTK01. The sequence continues at coordinate 4,175 of JBGQEW010000045.1, forward strand.
CCCAGCGCGCGCGGCGGGTCGCCTTCTTCCTCTCTCGATACGGATCTTTACCGAACAATCGAGCAGGTCACCGCGAGAGAATTCCCCGATGCGATTACGGTGCCGATGATGTCCACGGGCGCAACCGATTCTGCGCCGCTGCGTCTGCGCAGCGTGCAAGCGTACGGGCTGCTGCCATTTCCGCTGGCCGAAGAAGATCTGCGGAGAATGCACGGCAATGACGAGCGCATTCCGGTCGCCTCCTTCCAGAAAGGGATCGAATACCTCTATCACGTGGTCGCAGCTTTCGCCGTCGCGAAGTAGGCAACCGGCATTCGCAGCGACGCTTCGGGCGCGCGGAACGGTGCCGGGAATTCCTCTCTGTCGTACACTGGAGCGGCGGGAGATTTCTCGAAGCCGCAAGGAATGAAACGGGAGCAAATGGACCGCCGCAGAGCAAAAATTGTTTGCACGATCGGCCCGGCGACCTCCTCGCCGGAGGCCATTGACCGACTGCTGCGCACGGGCATGGACGTGGCGCGGCTGAATTTTTCGCACGGCACTCCGCAAGAACATGCCAATCGCGTCACCGCGATTCGCCGCGCGTCGGGGCGCCGCCAGAAACCGATCGCGGTCATCGCCGATTTACAGGGCCCCAAGATTCGCACGGGCGCACTGGAGGGTGGGCGAAAGGTCCGGCTGCGATCCGGTCAACGATTTGTGATCACGACGGCGAAGATCCTCGGCACGGCCGAGCGGGTCAACACCACTTTTCATCGGCTGCCTCTCGAAGTCCACAAGCGCGATTGCATTCTCCTCTCCGACGGCGAAATCGCGCTGCGCGTTGAAGCCGTGCGCGGCCGCGAAGTCTTCTGCGAAGTGGAAAATGGCGGCGAACTCGGCGAGCACGCGGGGATCAATCTGCCGGGGATCAAGCTCAAGGTGCCCTCGCTGACCGCGAAAGACCGCAAGGACCTGGTCTTTGCGCTCGGCTTGGGGGTCAACTACATTGCCATCAGCTTCGTGCGCAGCGCCGCGGACGTCCGCGCGGCCAAGGCCGCCATCGCACGCGCCGGGCGCGACACGCCGGTGATTGCCAAGCTCGAAAAGCCGGAAGCGATTGAGAATCTCGACGAGATTCTGGGAGTTGCGGACGGCGTGATGGTCGCTCGCGGAGACCTCGGCGTGGAGATGAGCCCGGAAAAGGTTCCCGTGGTGCAAAAACACATCATCGCGCGCGCCCGGGATTGCCGCATCCCCGTGATCACGGCCACGCAGATGCTCGACTCGATGACCGAGAACCCGCGCCCCACTCGCGCCGAAGCTTCCGACGTGGCCAATGCCATTTTCGACGGCAGCGACGCGCTGATGCTCTCCGGCGAGACGGCCGTGGGCCGCTATCCTTTCGAAACCGTGGCCATGATGGACCGCATCATCCGCGAGGCCGAAGCGAACATCACCGAGCAGCCGCGGCCGGCACACCTCGGCGAATTGAAGATCAACGAGACCATTGCCGACGCCGTCTGCCACGCCGCCGAAGAACTCCAAATGAAGGTGGTCGCCGTGTTCACGGAATCCGGCTCGTCCGCGCGGCTCGTCTCGAAGTATCGCCCGCGCGCGCCGATCATCGGTTTTTCACCCAACCAAGAGACGCGCCGGCGGTTGTGCCTTCTTTGGGGCGTTTTGCCGCGAACCATCGTCGCGGTGAAAGACGTGGATCAGCTCTCCGAGATCGCCGAGCTGCGGCTGCTCGAAGAGGGGCTGGTGCGCCGGGGCGACATCATCGGCATCATCGCCGGGACGCCGCTCGGCGCCCGCGGCACCACGAATCTGATGCGCCTCCATCGGGTCAAGGGCTAAGCCAGAGAATTTCAGAACATGCCAGGCAGTCGAACGAAGCTGCCGGGGAGCCCGCTAGTTCACCCAGTTGTCCGGCTCGGAAGGCGGCTTGTCCTTGTGGTCGCGGGCGTAGACTTCGAATTTGCGGCGCAGGCGGTGGCGCTTCCAATCGGAATACCGGTTGCGGAAGCCGAAGAGGAAAGAGCCTCGCCGGAGATAGAGGTACCCTACGAGCATGCCGCCGAGATGGCAGACGTGGCTGACTTTGTCACCGCTCGAGCCGAGCGTGCCGAAAAATTCGAGGGCCGCCATGATCGCAACGTAGGCTCGCATCGGCAGAGTGATCGGGAACGGGATGAGCCAAATTTCGCGATCGGGAAAGAGCACCGCCGCAGCGATCAGGACACCATAGATTGCGCCTGATGCCCCAATCGTCGGGACCATCGAGGTTCCGTTCCCCCTGGGGTCCAGCGCAATCTTGACCACGACGTTTACGACGCCAGCACCCACGCCGCACAGAAAATAATAAAAGAAGAAACGTTTCTTTCCCCACGCGCGCTCGATGTCGGCGCCGAACATCCACAACACGAACATATTGATGAGCAGGTGAAACAGGCCGCCGTGGAGAAACAAGTAGGAGAAGAGCTGGTAGATGAAACCGTGAACCACGGCATACGGGACCAGGCCGAAATAGACCTCGATCCACCTCTCCGCTCCGTCGCCGCCAAATAATTTTGCGAGGGTCTGCAGGAGAAAGACCGCGGTGCAGGCAATCAAGATGGTTTTGATCGCCGGCGTCAGCAAGCCGCGCCAGTTGAACCGGTGGCCGTACGTGCGGGACGAATAACCCATCGAATACTCAGTCTAAGAGGCGGGGAACCGAAATGTCAAAGATTCGTGGTAGGAGAAAAGTGGGTCCTCTAGCTCAGGTCCCACCGAGACGCGTGGATGCCGCGGTTGACCTGAGGATCTCACAGTCGGGGGAATCGCGAAGAAGCCATCCGAGATTGAGACCTTTGTTAATTCAATTTTTTGCGCGCGAAGAGGAAGAGCGAAGCCGAGAGCAGCACAAACATGACGACGCCAAAGTGCGGCGCCTTGCTCAGGATCGGCATATGCTTGCCGCCGAAATCGAACATCGTCGGCGAGATTGGAAGGTGCAGGACACTCGCGAGCCAGTGCGGCAGCCGATTGCCGATCTCCGGATCTTGCAGCAGGTTGATGGCAATCGCCAGCAATCCGAAGACGCCTCCGGCCGCGATCAGCCCGCTGGCATAGAGCGAGCCGGGGCTCACTTCGCTCTCCGCCTCGCTCTTCTTCGCCAGGCCGAGTTCGGCCAGCCATCGAACCAAGCCGCCCGCAAAAATGGCCATGGTCGTCGCGATCGACAAATAGGAACCCACCGCAAAGGCCAGCGAACGAACTCCCAGCAGTTCGACGGCGATGACGAGAAACACTCCCAGCAGGACGAGCCGCCACGGCAATTGCTGATTGAGGATGCCGTTGATCACGGTAGCCATCAGGCGCGCCTGCGGAGCCGCCGCCTTGTCGCTCCCGATGCCCTGCACCCATTGGATTTCGATCTGCCTGGTGGACGGATCGTAGAGATACTTGCCGTCCGGCACGACGTGCGAACCGAGCGCGTTCATCAGCACGTACGTCTTGCCTTTGTACTCGTAGCTGCCGCTTTCCGTGCTCACGCCCTGCGGCAACTGTTCCACCGAAATCGGAATCTGCGCCGGCACGTATTTCTCGAGTCCTTTGTTCATCAGAATCAGCGTGCCGCCAACGGCGAACGAGGAAACCAACACGCCGATCACGAGTCCGATCTGCTGCCACACCGGCGTGGCGCCGATCAGGTAGCCGGTTTTGAGGTCTTGCGACGTGGCGCCGGCGATGGCCGACGCGATACAGACGACTCCGCCGATCGTCAGCGCGAGCACGGCGTAGGAGCCGCCGGTCCAGTGCGCGACCAGGAACATCGCGCAGGTGGCCATCAGCGTCGCAATCGTCATCCCGCTGACCGGGTTCGAGGAGTTTCCAATCAAGCCGCTGATCCGCGACGCCACGGTGACGAACAAGAACCCGAACACCACCACGAATACTGCCGCAAGAAGATTCGAGAGGAAGCCCGTCTGCGCGCCCGGAATCGGCTTGAACGTCAGCAGCGCCCAGACCATCGCCACGATCACAAGCGATCCCACCACGACGACCTTCATCGAAAGGTCGCGCTCGATGCGGCTGGCCTCCGAAACCATTCCGCTCTTCGCCCGCACATCTTTGATTCCCGCGGAAAGCGCCGAGACAATTGTCGGCAACGTCTTCACCAGGGTAATCAATCCGGCCGCGGCAACGGCGCCCGCGCCCATCGGCCGAATGTAACTGGACCAGAGCTGGTCGGGGGTCATCTGCGGAATCGGCACGGTGCTGGGATAGAGAGCAATCCCCGGGGAAAGCGAGCCGAAGAACTTGATCGCCGGCATCAAGACGAGCCATGAAAAAATGCCGCCAGCAAACAGAAGGCCGGCGACGCGCGGCCCGATGATGTAGCCGACGCCGAGATACTCCGAAGTGATCGCGGCGCGGAATGACGCGCCCGGCAGCCAATTCGGGCGGTATTCCGGCTGGCCCGTCCACATCTGCATGGTGTTCATGCAGAACGTGTAAACCCCGCCGAGCCCGAGCCCCCAGAACACGCGCCCGGCAAACGAGCCGCCGCGCTCGCCCGCGACGAGCACATCCGCACATGCCGTGCCTTCCGGGAATGTCAGGTTGCCGTGCTCCTTCACGATTAACTGCCGCCGCAGCGGAATCATGAAGAGCACGCCGAGCCATCCGCCGAGGAGCGCCAAGAAGAAAATGCGCCAATACTCGGTGTTCAGGCCGTAGCCGAGGAAAATCAACGCCGGAATGGTGAAGATCACGCCGGCGGCCACCGACTCCCCCGCCGAGCCAGTCGTCTGCACGATATTGTTTTCGAGGATTGTGGAGCGCCCGAACGCACGCAGGATGCTGATCGAGAGCACGGCGATGGGGATGGACGCGGAAACCGTGAGCCCGGCGCGCAGGCCGACGTACACCGATACGGCGCCGAACAAGATCCCGAACAGGCTTCCCAGAATCACGGCGCGCAAACTGAATTCCGTTACGCTCGCGGTCGAGTCCACATACGGGCGAAACTCACCCGGCGGCGCCGTCGAACTCCACGGTTTAGTCGCCACGCAGCACCTCCGCAGTCGGGCCCGCTCGCGATTCCCGGCGGGCGATCTCGAAAACGCTTGGCGAAGTTAGCACTAGAACCCGCCGCGAGCAAGCCGGAGCGGAAAAACTCGCCGGGGACGCGCATCGGGAGCGATGGCGAGCCGTTCGCACTACTTGGTGCTGAACCTTCGCCCACATTCGAATTAAACGACATTGACACTCAGTTATCGAAGGGATAGCTTCTAGGGTAAGTCACTATTTCCAAATAAGGGCACGCCTGTATCTAGACCGCAGTTTCGAGATTGTCCAAGAATCCCGTGGAGAAACAGACTCAAGAGATCGGCACAGTTTCCTTCACTCAATCGGCAAATTCCCCGGAAGAGTAGGTGGGGCGCAGATGACTCGACTGATTCGGTTGGCTGGTTCAGCAATTTTGATCGTGCTCCTCTTCGCGTTCGGCTGGGTGGGCACCAGTCGGGCGGGCAGCGATTGGCCTCCCATCTCTCCGGAAGACCTAGCGATGAAAGACAATCCGGCAAGCCCCGGCGCTCACGCCATGATCCTCAATCGAGAACTAGTGATTGACGAGAGCGATCCAAGAAGACTCGTCTCCGAGACGGATTACGTTCGCATCAAAATCTTCACAGCAGAAGGCAAGAAATACGCGGACATCGAGATCCCGTTTTTCAAAGATTTCGGGCAAGTCACAAAAATCCAGGCACGGACGATCCACCCGGACGGACGAGTGATCGAATTCGACGGACAGGTGTTCGAAAAGACCGCCCTGAAATATCATGACGCGAGAATCATGTTGAAGGGATTCACGCTGCCGGACGTGCAGCCCGGCAGCATCATCGAATACCGTTACCGAGTGGATGGCTACAGTCTGACAAGCCTCCGGGGACGTTGGACACTCCAGGACGAGCTCTACATGCGGCGGGCGTCCTAATGTACTGCGCCAAAATCCGGGTCCTGCGACGCATTGGACCGGCCGAACCCTGCACGGGGAGCAACTCATCCAGAAGAACGGCGAGGTACAACTCATCGAGGAAAACGTCAGGCCTTTTCGAGAAGAAGACTTCATGCCTCCGGTTGAAGAGGTTATTCCACACATCGAGTATTACTATACCTGGCACAGCGACGAAACCATTGATCAATATTGGAAGCGAATTGGAAAAGAATGGAGCGAGTTTTACGAGAGATTCATCGGAAAGCACCACGAAATCGCCGAGGCCGCAACCCAAGTCATTTCACCGAATGATTCCCCGGAGGCCAAGCTCCGCAAGCTCTATGCCCGCGCCCAGCAGATTCGCAATCTGAGCTTCGAACGCGAGAAGACCGAGAAGGAAGAAAAACGCGAAAAGCTGAAGGAAAACAACAACGCGGCGGATGTACTGAAGCACGGATACGGCTATGGCTCGGAGGTCGTTCTGTTTTTTGTGGCATTGGCGCGAGCCGCGGGCTTCAAGGCTTCACCGGTGCGGGTAGCCCGGCGTGACTCGGTTTTTTTTAACCAGGGCTTGCCGAACGAAAGACAGCTCAATGATGTTGTCGCCGTGGTTGTCACCGGTTCTACGGCTGTCTTCCTGGACCCGGGAACCGCTCTGTGCCCCTATGGGTTGCTGCCCTGGGCCGAAACAGCAGTGGCCGGCTTGAAGCCGGAGAAGAATGGCGGCTTCTTCTTGACCACGTCGCTGCCGAGCGATTCTCAGTCGGTCACCGAGCGAAAGGCTGACCTCCAATTGGATGAAGATGGAAACCTGCAAGGCAAGCTGCAGATTTCGTTCAAGGGCCTGGAGGCTTTGCGCCGCCGCCTGAACGCCCGCGAAGAGGACGACGCCGGCCGTAAGAAGGAAATCGAGGATGAATTCAAGGGATGGCTGCCGGCCGGAGCCAGTTTTGATCTTGGCGCAGTGACGGGATGGGATCAGCCAGATCAACCGTTAACCGTCGAGGGCACCCTGCATTTCAACGGGTTCGCCATGTTGGCCGGGCGGCGCCTGCTGGTCCCGTTGACGTTTCTCCAATCGAACTTAGCGGCGTCGTTCCAGCGCTTCAACCGAACGTATCCGATTTACTTCCGCTACCCGTTCCAGATTCACGATTCGATCACGATACAAGTGCCGGACGGCTACCGCGTGGAAACCCTGCCCGACGCGAAGGAAGTTTCCCCCGACAAGCGTCTCGTTTACAGCATTTACGCAAAGCAGCAAAGCAATACACTGCACGTCGAGCGGACCCTAGTGGTGAACGGTTTTCTCTTTCCCGTCGAATTCTATTCCATTCTGAGAACTTTTTTCAGCGGCTCAAAGGCGAGCGATGATCAACAGGCGGTCTTCCAATCTTCCGCATCGGCAAAGAAGAACTGAATTCCTTGCGGTGCTTGTGGTGCTGGCGTTTTTCTGCTCCGCCCCCGCGGCTCGGGCCGGCGCGCCCGATTGGTTGCACGCGGCGGCGCAGCAGACTCTGCCGGAATATCCGAAGGACACTAAAGCCGTAATGCTGCTTTCGGAACAAAACACAACCGTGAAGAGCAACGGAGACATCGAGACGCTTTACCGGTTCGCCTACAAGATTCTTCGTCCCGATGGGCGCGACTACGGGACGGTCGAAGTCCCATTCGACAACGAGACACGACTGACCTATCTGAAAGCCTGGTGCTTGCCGGCGGACGGCAAAGAGTACGAAGTGAAGGAAAAGGACGCGTTAGAAATCGGTTTCACCGAAGAGTTTTATAGCGATGACCGCAGGAAGATCTTACAAATTCCCGCCTCGGACCCCGGCAACGTGATCGGTTACGAGTACGTCCGGAAGCGCCGGCCCTATGTTCTCCAAGATGTCTGGTGGTTTCAGAGGGAAGTCCCCGTTCGTCGCGCGCGATTCATCATGCAGCTTCCTGGGGGTTGGGAATTCATCTCCCATTGGTCCAACGCCGAGGCCAAGGAGCCTCAGGCCAGCGCACAAAACCAATATGTTTGGGAGCTCGAAAATCTGTCGGCGGTGGAAATCGAACAGGAAATGCCGCCGTGGCGGGCCGTGGCGGGCCGGTTGGACGTGAACTACTTCCCGAGCGCTTCGAGTCAACCTGTGAATGCATTCCATTCGTGGCGCGACGTTGGAGTTTGGTATTCATCGCTCACCGAACAGAGCCGCGACTCGACGCCGGACCTCCAGCAAAAGGTGGCTGATCTTACCGCCGGAGCCAAGACGCCTCTCGAGAAAATGAAAGCTCTCGCTTCCTTCCTACAGCGCGAGATTCGCTACGTGGACATCGAGATAGGGATCGGGGGCTACCAGCCTCATCAAGCCAGCGCAATCTTCTCGCACCGCTATGGCGACTGCAAGGACAAGGCGACGTTGCTGAGCAGCATGTTGCGGCAGATCGGAATCGACTCGTATTACGTGCCCATCCACAACCAGCGCGGGATTGTTCGGCCAGATTTCCCATCGGCGATCACTTTCAATCACGTCATCCTGGCTATCCGCCTTCCCGAAGGTGTGGACACGAATGGTCTCTATGCGATCGTCAATGATGCGAAGCTGGGGCCCTTGTTGTTTTTCGATCCCACCGATCCATACACGCCCCTGGGCTATCTCCCTACTTACTTGCAGGACACCTATTGCCTCCTGGTGACGAAGGATGGCGGGGAAATGGTGCGATTGCCGTTGCTCGCGCCCACGACCAATCGGTTGATCCGGTCTGGCAAGCTCTTTCTCAGCCCCGAAGGAACACTCTCCGGCGTAGTGCAGGAGGTGCGCTGGGGCGCTCCGGCGTCCGTAGAACGCGCTCGCTTCCTGCACGCCGCCGTTGCCGACCGGAGAAAAGTGATCGAAGATTTTCTGGGCCATTTCCTGCCGGGCTTCATGCTGACGGAGGCTACGGTGGGGAACCTCGAGAAATACGACGACAGCTTGACGATGCAATATCGTTTCGTCGCGGAGAATTACGCGAAGTCGGCGGGGAACCTTATGGTCATCCGGCCGCGCGTGATCGGAGCCAAGGCGTCAGATTTTCCCGACCTCAAAAAGCGGAAATACGCCGTAGAGTTTTCCGCGGCAACTCTACAGTCCGACATGTATGAGATTCAGCTTCCCGCGGGCTTCGTCGTGGACGACCTGCCCGCGCCGGTCAAGGCCGACTATGTGTTCGGCGGTTACACCAGCAAGTGTGAAGTCAAAGGCAACGTCCTCTCATACGAGCGCACATACGAAATCAAGAAAGTGTTCGTTCCAATCAGCGGCCTCGACGATTTGAGGCAATTCTTCCGCCAGATTTCCGCGGACGAGCGGTCGAGCGCCGTACTCCGCCGCACGTCTCCTTAGAAACTGTTCCGCAGACCATCTGCGGATGCCGCTAAGGCTCGACGGAATTATCCATCTCGATGGCGATTTTCCATTTTCCTTGTTTGTTCCGCCGCCAAATCTCGAGATACCGTTGCTTGATGAAGGATATCGGTCCACCGGCTTTCGGCACGAGCGAAACGGACAGGCTTCCGCGCTGAAACGCCCAATCGCCCGCCACGCGGAGCTCGTCAATTTGGATGGTCAGGGTGGGCTTGAAGCTCGAATGCGTCTTGCTGACCCGCGAAAGAAATTGGCGCTTGGCCGCCTCGCCGGTCTGGGTCGGATCTCCGGCGGACATGTCCACCAGGTCGTCCGCGAAGATGTTCGTGATGGCATCGAGTTTACCGGCGTTATAGGCCGCGATAAATTCGTCGACGGCTAGCCGAATTTCTGATTCATCGGACAAGGAATCAACTCCTCTCAATGGACCGGCTCTCAGCGGGCGGCCGCCATTGCGCCACTGGCGGGCATTATAACCCGCCATTCTGCGACGATGTGCCCGCCATTCCGGCGTAAACACGGGGAAGCATTCAGCGCCGCGGACAGACGAAAAGGATACGGGCCGTGAGCGGAAGCAGCTTGAGGCGCACGCGGAGGCCGCGCGGGGCAAGGCGCTGCGCGTCCTGGGCGAGCGACGCCGCTTCGGCGGAGGAAAGTTCGCGAGTGAAAACGTCGGCCTGGCGAGCATAGGAATATTCCTGATACACGGGGGCCTGGGAGCGCGCGAGATCCAGCAGGCAATCCCAGAGGCTGCGCGAGCGAAGCAGGCGCTTCGCCGAGGCGATTTCGCGCCGCACCTCGAACGGCCGGCGTCTTCCGTGGCCGACGGCTTCGAGCAGCAACGCCGCGCACTCCTCGGCGCGAAACGGCCGCGCGGGATCGGCGTCCGGATATTTCGCGAGCAGGATTGCAAGCTCCGCAGCGTCTGCGTCGAATCCCTGCCACCAATAGCGATAGAAATGAAACACGACCGTGCCCGAACGCAAAATCTGCCGAATGCGCGCGACGTCCTTCCCCGTTACCGAGAGCACCATGTCCACCAGCTCCGCCGCGCGAAACGTCTGGCGGACCAGCGGCCGCACGCTGAGGTATTCGGCTTCTTCTTCGGTGAATTTGACGGCGATGGTTTCGGGAAGCGGCAAGGAAAAAAACCTTCAGCGGCCAGCCACCGCAGTTCAGCGAGACAGGCGTTCGCGGACGCGGTCGCTCAGCAGCTTGCCGTCCACGGTCTTGCCTTCGAGGCGCGTCTTGGCGGCCTTGATGACGGCGCCCATCTGCTTCGGCGAGCTGGCGCCGGTTTCCGCGACGGCGGCTTCGATGGCGGCAGCGAGTTCCGCGTCCGAGGGAGCGGCAGGCAGATAGCCTTCGATGATCGCGATTTCCTTGGTCTCTTTGTCGGCGAGGTCCATCCGACCGCCCTTGGTGAACTGTTCGACCGATTCGCGGCGCTGTTTCACGAGCGTCTGCAGAATCTGCAGCGCTTCGGCATCCTCGAGCGGCCGAATTTTCTCGACTTCCTTGTACTTGAACGCCGATTTCATCATGCGCAGGGTGCTCAAGCGCAGCTCGTCCTTCGACTTCATTGCTTCAGTCAGTTCCTTCTGAATGCGCTCGACAAGGGTCATGGGAATTTACACCTGCCGGCTAAGAATAGCACACGCGCTGCTCCGCGCACGCGGCCGGGGACCGGCAATCCGTGAAATGCGGATGCGCCACTGGAAAACTCCGAGGCGGGCATTTGACAGCGCCAGATGCGCCCGCTAGGCTCAACGCCATGAAGATTGTGGTCGCCGACAAAATCAGCGAACGCGGCCTCGAGCTGCTGCGCGAGACCGGCTGGGAAATCGTGCAATCTGCCGCGGCGGGGCTGGAAGCGGAGCTGGCGCGAGCCGATGGGCTAATCGTGCGCAGCGCGACGCGCGTGACGGCGGAGCTGCTGGAGCACGCTCCACAGTTGCGCGTGGTGGGCCGAGCCGGCGTCGGCGTGGACAACGTTGACGTGGAAACCGCCACGCATCGCGGCGTCCTGGTGATGAACACGCCGGGCGGAAACGCCGTGAGCGTGGCCGAACATACGTTTGCTTTGCTGCTGGCGCTGGCGCGATCGGTGCCGCGATTGAATGCGGCCATTCACGCCGGGCGATGGGAGAAATCCGGCGCAACGGGCACGGAGCTGCGCGGCAAGACGCTCGGCCTCGTGGGGCTCGGCCGCGTGGGCGCGGAGGTGGCGCAGCGCGCCCGCGGATTCGAGATGAAAGTGCTGGCGTACGATCCCTACGTCAGCGCCGCCGCCGCGCGCGAGCTGGAAGTCGAGATGGCGCCGCTCGCCGAATTGCTGGCGCGCTCCGATTTCGTTTCACTGCACACAGGGCTGAGCCCCTCGACGGAAAAAATGATCAACGCCGCATCGATCGCGCAAATGAAACCGGGCGCACGGCTGATCAATACTGCGCGCGGCGAACTGGTGGACGAAGCCGCGCTGGCGGAAGCTTTGCGCTCGGGGCACTTGGCCGGAGCGGCAGTGGACACGTTTGCCGAAGAGCCTCCGAAGAATTCCCCACTCATCGGGCTGCCTAACGTCATCGCCACGCCGCACATCGCCGGCTCGACGGCCGAGGCGCAGGAGGAAGTGGGAACCTTGATCGCACAACAGGTGCGCGACTACCTGGCGGAAGGATTGATCCGCAACGCGGTAAATTTGCCCGCGCTTTCGGCGGAGCAATATCGCCGGCTGCGGCCGTACCTCGAGCTGGCCGAGCGATTGGGCTCGCTGGTCGCACAGGCAGGGACCGGCCGCGCAAGCAGCGTGCGCATTCGCTATGCGGGCGAGCCGGCCGAGCTCGGCACGCACGTGCTTCGTAGCGCCGTGCTTGTTGGCGTGCTGAACAGCGTGCTCGACGAGAAAGTTAATTTGGTGAACGCCGCATCGATCGCGGCGGCGCGCGGGCTGCTGGTCGAAGAGCTGACGCGGCGCCGAGAGCGCGGCTTTCCGAATACGCTCGAAGTGGGGCTGGTTCCCGCGGAGGAAAATGGCCGCGAACTCGCCGTCGAAGGAACCGTGCTGCACGATGCTTCGCCACGCATCCTGCACTTCGACGGAATCGAGCTCGAGGCGCCGCTCGAAGGCACCCTGCTCCTGCTGCGGAACCGCGACGTGCCAGGCGTGATCGGGCAAGTGGGAACCACGCTTGGGAGCCGCGGGGTCAACATCGCGACGTTCGCGCTGGGCCGTCGAGCGCCGAC
>JBGQEW010000046.1:0-16678 GCA_041496565.1 Terriglobia bacterium
AGCGGCCAACGGTTAGCGAAAACTATCTGCTGCGGTCTTCTCGTCGGTGTGGATATCGAAGACGGTATAGAGGCGCGTAATCTGAATCAGGTCCTGCACTTTTCTTGTCAGGTGGAGGAGTTTGAGCTCGCCCCCATGGGTGCGTGCCGTCGTAAACCCGCTGACGAGCTCGCCGATGCCCGAGCTGTCGATATAGTCCACGTCGGCCAAGTTTAGAACGATCTTGTTCTGCCCCTTAGCCAAATGGTCCTTCACCGACTTCCGCAGCAGAGCGCTGCCTTCCCCGAGCGTGATTCGGCCGCTCAAATCGATGATCACGACGCCAAGAACTTCGCGCGGGGTTGCGTGCAGGGTCACGGATTCAATTCTCCTTGCTTCCCGTCGCTGCCGGCCGGCCATTTGGTCCGGAGACGGGATAGCGCTTGGCCATAACCAGTTCGGCGCCGCCGTTGCGCCCGCGGCGCACTTCGAATTCGTCCATGAACGCGCGCATCAGGAAAAGGCCGCGGCCGGAAGTTCGCAGCAGGTTTTCCTCCGAGAGCGGGTCCGGAATCTCCGTCACCTCAAAGCCAGGCCCCTGATCGAGAACATGGATGACCATCCTTTCGGGTTCGAGTTCCACCGTTAGAAAGATCTTCTTGCTGCGCTCGCGCTGGTTGCCGTAGTTGTAAGCATTGATCACACCTTCGCGCACCGACATGCCGATCTTGTGGCAGTCGTCTTCCTCGAATCCGACCGCGTCCGCGATCCGCAAGGTGATATGTTCGGCCAGGTCAACGCTATCGAGCAGCGTCTCGAGCGTGACCTCAATCTTTTTTGTCTGTGCCGGCATCCAGGACCAGGTTCACACGAAAAGGCGTTGTATGGGTAGCATAGCGCCTCTGCCGAAGTCAATGGAACAAGAGCAGTGGGCCCGCATCCTACGACCCTTCTGAAACCCTGCACGGCGGCCGCGTCCGGTCATCCACCGGCGCTGGCGCGGAATTACGCCCAGTAGGTTCGGTCGAGCGTGCGATACTGAATTGCTTCGCTCAGATGGCGCGGCTCGATGCTGGCTTCGCCCTCGAGGTCGGCAATGGTGCGCGAAACTTTCAGGATGCGGTCGTGCGCCCGCGCGGAAAGCCCCAGCCGAACAATCGCGTTTTCGAGCAGCTTCTCGCCTTCGGCGGAAATCGCGCAATATTTCCGGATCAGCTTGGTGGGCATCTGCGCGTTCGCGTAGGTCTGCTTGTCTCCCTTGAATCGTTCGGTCTGGATGGCACGCGCGCGCACCGCACGTTCGCGCACCACGGCCGAGCTTTCAATGGCCGGATCTCCGCGCAGCTCTTTGTATTTCACCGCCGGCACTTCGATGTGGATGTCGATCCGGTCGAGCAATGGCCCGGAAATCTTCGAGACGTACCGCTGAATCTGCGGCGGTGAGCAGTGGCATTCGCGCATGGGATCGCCGAAGAATCCGCACGGGCAGGGATTCATTGCCGCTGCCAGCATGAACCGCGCGGGAAAGCTCACCGAAAGCGCCGCGCGGGAAATGGTCACCGCGCCATCTTCGAGCGGCTGGCGCATCACTTCGAGCACGTTGCGCTCGAATTCAGGCAGCTCGTCGAGGAACAGCACGCCGTTGTGCCCGAGCGAGACTTCGCCCGGCCGCGGCACGGCGCCGCCGCCGATCAGGCCTGCGTCGCTGATCGTATGGTGCGGCGAGCGAAACGGCCGCGTGCCCACGAGCCCGCGTGAATCGTCCAGCAGGCCCGCCACGCTGTGGATGCGTGTCGTCTCGATCGCTTCCTCAAGCGACATCGGCGGCAGAATCGTCGGAATGCGCTTGGCGAGCATCGTCTTCCCCGCGCCGGGCGGTCCGATCAGCAGAATATTGTGGCTGCCGGCGCAGGCCACCTCCAGCGCGCGCTTGGCCGCCTGCTGCCCTCGTACGTCGCGCAAGTCCACCGCATACTGGCTGGCCTCCGCGAGCAATTTGCCGGCGTCCACTTGTACCGGTGAAAACGATTCGGGCGCGTTGATCAAGTCCACCGCCTGTGGCAGCGAGCGAATGCCGTAGACCTGGGTGCCTTCCACGACGGCCGCCTCTCTCGCATTCGCTTCCGGCACGGCCAGGTTGCGCACTCCCCTCTCGCGCGCCACGAGCGCCGCCGAAAGCGCCCCGCGCACGGAGCGCACACTGCCGTCCAGCGAAAGCTCGCCCAGAAACACGAACCCGTCAAGCACCTTGCCGAAGAACGTCCCTTGGCAGCCCAGGATCCCGAGCGCCATCGGCAGATCAAACGCCGAGCCTTCCTTGCGAATGTCGGCGGGAGCGAGATTGACGGTGACGCTCTGTGGCGCGGGAAAATCAAAGCCGCAGTTTTTCAGCGCCGACTTGATGCGCTCGCGGCTTTCCTTCACCGCCACGTCCGGCAGGCCGACCACATTGAAATCGCCCATCCGGCCCGAGCCCACGTCGACCTCGACTTCGACGAGGTAGGCGTCGATTCCGAACACGGCGGCGCTGAGCGTCTTGAACAGCATGGGAGAGGGAAGTCCTTGCTCCTGCCCGGCGCAGAGTAACTTAAAATATAAGTACGCGCCGTAGAAACAATGGATCGTGGCCTGTCCTGACGAGAAGTCCTCGTCGGGAATCGGAATCGCGATGCCAAGAAGACATACCACCCCGTTTACTCGGCCAACAGGGATCGAATTTTCCCGCGACATGGAGCATAACCAATGGCCGCATATCCTGGTCAACTCGCATCCTTGACTCCCTTGGGGACGCAGCATACTATCCGGCCATCCAATTAACCCCTCACAATGAGGGAAGACATGAAGATGGGCCCAGTCAGTGCGGCCATCCTTGTACTTTGCGCGTGCCTGTCCGTACACGCTCAGCAGTCGCCGCCGCCTGCCCAGCAACAGCCGCCTTTTACCTTCACCAAGATTGATTTGGAGCTCTTCGACAAGTGCAACCAGCTCGATCGGCATTTTGAAGAGAAAGGCATGGTCTACGCGAACGCGGAGGCCACCGAATACTTGACCCTGGTGGGAGAAGCGGTGCTTCCGAAGGGGGAGCCACCCGAAAATGTTCATTGGCGATTTCGCATCGTGCGTGACCCCATCCCGAACGCTTTCGCACTCGCGAACGGGTCCATCTATGTCAACAGCGGCTTGCTGGCTCTGCTCGAAAACGAAGCGCAATTGGCGGGAGTGCTGGCGCACGAAGAAACGCACGTCCTGAACCGTCACAGCTACCTGCAAAACCGGAGCTACCGCAAGAAGGCGCTGGCGATAAACATCCTCGTCGGCGCGGGCTCACTCGGGGGCGGTGCCGGCGGGATTGGTGGCAACGTCGTCGCTCTCGTCGGCACTTTGATACCGGCTATCCTCGTCGAAACCATTTATGGCTACAGCCGCGAGTTGGAGCGCGAAGCAGACATCCGCGCGATCTCGGCGATGGTGGAAGCCGATTACTCCACGGAAGAAATGGTAAATACTTTCCGGCTGCTCCAAACCAGTCACGAGGTGGAGTTGTCGCACGTCTACTACCAGGACCATCCCAAGCTGCAAGACCGTGTCAGCTACGTGAGCGAACTGGCCAATTCGATTCATTCGCGCACCGCGCATCCCATGGTCGAGCCCGAACGGTATTTCGCGGGAACCGAGAAAGTTGCGCAACATGACGTCGAACTCGAAATCCGCGAGGATCGCGCCAGAACAGGGCTTGCCATGGCGCACCACCTGGTGAAGCAAGATCCCAAGTCTTCCGAAAACTACTATGTCCTGGGTGAAGCCTATCGCGATCTGGGTCCGCGGACATCCGAGCCCACCGAGGCGGAACTCTCCTCAAAGGGGAAAAAAGAAACGCGAAAGATGGTCTCCAAGATGACCGAACAGGAGTACGAACAGGCGCTGTCCGCTACGCCGGCGGGCAAGGACGCCTGGGAAGCCAATCAGAAGTTGTCCGAGGAGGCATATAAGAAGGCTCTGGAACTTGATCCGGCGAATGCCCGGGTGCATCGCGGCCTGGGGTTCCTCTACGAACGCGAGCACCTGCCTCCGCAGAGTATCGCCGAGTTTCGCAAGTATCTCGAACTTTCGCCGGCGGCCCAAGATCGCGCGCAGGTCAATCGGCACATCGACGCCCTGGAAAAAGAAGCCGCAACGCCGGCTCCGGCACCGTGAGAAATCTGGACGGTCGAGAAAGCCGGATGCGCATCTCAACTAAGTGCAGCGCTGGAAACTGGAGACAACCATGAAGAAGATCGAGCGACTCATCCTGCTGGCAGGCGCCGTGACGGTTTTCGCGGCAACCTCACATTCTCGAGCGGCCCAATTCGAGCACCCGGATTTGAAAAGCGGAAAGAAGGTTGTCCACAGCGTGCTGATCCTACCGCCGCAAGCGAAAGTCGTGAAGTCCGGGATG
Source organism: Terriglobia bacterium (assembly GCA_041496565.1). Taxonomy (GTDB): domain Bacteria; phylum Acidobacteriota; class Terriglobia; order Acidiferrales; family UBA7541; genus JBGPTK01. The sequence continues at coordinate 4,415 of JBGQEW010000046.1, forward strand.
AAGGGCTCGGAGAGCCTCGTGGAAGAGTCCCATCAAGTTGAGGCGCGACTGCCGGCGATCGTGGGCCAGGCACTCGCGGAGAAAGGCTGCAGCCTCGTACCCGACCCGTTCACTGCCGCGGCGCTGGACAAGGATTCGGACATGAAGTACGCCCTGACCGATCTGCAAGCCAAGTTCGATAAATTGCGCGGACAGTTGGACCGCAAACCGAAAGATGTTCGCACAGGCCGATTCACCATGGGAGACGAGGTCGCAAACTTCAGCCCTGGGGCCTCCGCCGATGCGCTCGTGTTCGTTCGGGCCGAGGGGTACCTCTCGACCGGAGGCAAGAAAGCCTTCACTGCGCTTGTCGGCTCCGGGTATGCGACCGATTCCATTTTTGTCAGCATTGCCGTTGTGGACGCGCAAAGCGGCGCCGTCCTCTACTACGCGAGATCCCTCGCCACGGGCAATTTTCTTGAGAAACCCGAACACATGGATAAGCCCGTCAAAAAATCCTTCAAGAACTTCGTCGGGCCCGCCGCGGGCGGCAAAAAATCCTGACCGAACCTGCCTTGGTCCATGCTCTTGAGTGGTTGACGCCGGTGAACTCTCTGCCAGGGAGTGCATCACAACCGAGCGGGCTCATCGCCTGACGGACTGTTAACTTCTTGACAATCACTTTGGCAAACGGTAGCTTTCGCTGCTGTTCCACCACGAATGCAAAAAAAAGGAGCTTAAACGTGCGCAAGTTTCTCATGTTGTCTTCCATGCTGCTGCTTCTCGTGCTTGTCCTGAACCCTGCGGCAAGCGCCCAGACCAAGATTTCCGGTACGAATCAATGCGCCAAACCAGACCCCCAGAACATGATCGCCATCGGTGACAAGACCGACCATTCCTTCGGAATCGGACAGACCAAGTGTTCCTGGTCGAAGCCCTGGGAAATCGAAGGAATCGCGGGTAAGCAGGGCATGGGAACCTTCTCCGGAGAGACAACCGGAAACACGATGCGATTCCACGCCTTCTACGTGGACGAAATGGCGAACGGAGACAAGGCCATCTATCAATATCAGGGTTCGATGACACTCAAAGATGGCGCGATCCAATCCGAGAAGGGCACTTGGACACTCGTCCGCGGCACCGGCAAGCTGAAGGGGGTCACAGGAAAGGGAACCTACTCAGGCAAGCCGAGCGCCGACGGTGGTATGACTTACGAGGTCGAGGGCGAGTACATGCCGCCCAAGATGAAGATGTAAGGCGGACTCCGAAGCATCCGCCTAACCACGCGGCACGGGAATCGGCACCACGATGAGCGATTCGACGCCTGGCCGGGAGAAGTATGGCCGGCGGCGGATCGCGCCCTCGCCTTCTTGCCCTTACGCTGTGAGGAATCCGCGGCTGTCTTAACCCCTTGCGTTCTAAAGAGCCCGCAGTTCACTCATAACGCAGAGCTACCATTGGATCGACGCGCATGGCACGGCGCGCCGGGATGTAGCATGCCGTGAGCGCTACCAGGATCAAAACCAGCCCCACCGCAAAAAACGTCACCGGGTCGAGCGAACTGACGCCAAACAGCAAGGTCGATAGCAATCGGCCCATGAATAGTGCTCCCACAATCCCCGCAGCCACGCCAATCAGCACCAAACGCATTCCCTGGCCAACTACCATTCCCATCACATCCTGCCGCTGCGCTCCCAGCGCCATGCGAATTCCGATCTCGCGCGTGCGCTGCGCTGTGGAATAGCTCACCACTCCATAGATGCCGATCATCGCCAATACCAAAGCAACCAGCGCGAACCCCGCCAGCAACACCACGCTGAACCGCCGGTTCGCCCAGGAGTTCTCCAACAACTGCCGCATCGTATTCACGGCGTAAAACGGGATCGACTTGTTTGCCTGCCAGATGGCGCCCTCGATCGGTTTTAGCAACGACATGGGATCGGTGCCGGTCCTCACCACAAAAGCCATCGAGCCGCTGGGCTCTTGCGCATGCGGCCGGAAAAATTCGGACATGGGCGCGCCTTCCGGTCCGAATTGACGCACGTCCCCCACGATGCCGACGATTTCGCACTTCAGGGGCGGCGCAGGGCTACCCTGTGATTGCGACAAGGAGATTTCTTTTCCGATCGGATCTTCACCAGGCCAGAACGTCTGCGCCATCTTTTGGTTGATCAAAACAACGGGCTTCGAATCCCGCCGGTCGGACGAATCGAATAGCCGTCCACGCAACAAGGGAATCCCCATCGCAGCGAAGTAACCCGGCGTCGCCACACTTTGCAGTGCCGCCGGGCGCTGATCCGGCCGCACCTGCGCGCGTCCTTCGATGCCAAGCTGAATAGGCCGTCTGGGCGAGCCGAGCAGCATGGGCAGGGGAGCAACCACACCCACGTGTTCCACGCCGGGGAGGGCCGCGACGTTTTGAATGGCTTGCTCGAAGTAAGCCCGGCGCAGATCGGGCGTTGAGTAGCGGTCCCATACAAATACTTGCAATCCAATCACATGGTCCGAAACGTATCCGGGATTCACGTTGATCAAGTTGATGAAGCTTCGAATCAGCAGGCCAGCGCCCACCAGCAGCACCACCGCCAGCGTCACCTCCGTGACAACCAGTGCGCTCCGCAATCCCCGGCGGCTCGCACCTGTTCCTGCCCGGTCTCCGCTCTCTTTCAAGGAACCTTGCAAGTCCGCGCGCGATGCCTGCAGGGATGGGGCCAGTCCAAAAATCAGTGCCGTCAGAAGGGAAATGCCGACGGCAAAAAGGAATACCCGGGAGTCAATCGTTGCCCCTTTCAGCCGCGGGATGTCTCCCGGCTGCAACGCCACCAGCAAACGAGCGGACCAGCCCGCGAGTAACAGACCGCCTCCGCATCCCAGCACGGTCAGTAGGAAACTTTCCGTCAGCAACTGCCGCATCAGCCGCGCGCGCCCGGCTCCCAGCGCGATTCGGATTGCCATCTCTCGTTGGCGCGAACTGCCGCGAGCCAAGAGTAAATTCGCAACATTCACGCATCCGGTGAGCAACACCAGTCCCACGGCCGTCAGCAACGCCAGGAGCATAGGCCGCACTTTTCCCACCGTTTTTTCCATCGCTGGCACGATGGCGATACCAGCGCCCGCATTCTCGGTGGGATATTCCTCGGCCAGGCGGGTGGCGATCGGCGCCATCGCGGCTCGCGCTTGCTCTACACTGATGCCCGGCTTCAGCCTTCCCAGCACGTGCAGATAGTCGTCTCCGCGCACTTTCTGCTCTTCGGGCGTAAATGTCAGGGGCACGAATATTTCACGCTCGCGGCCGATCCAGGGAAGAGTGAAATCCGCTGGCAGCACTCCTGCAATCACGAAATCACCAACGCTGAAGGTAATTTTTTGCCCGATGACGTTGGGGTCGCTTCCGAATCGCCGCTCCCGAAGGCCGTGACTCAGCACAATCACTTTGTCCCGGCCCGGCTCGTACTCCTCGGGCAGAAAAGTACGGCCAATTTCAGCACGCACTCCCAACATGTTGAAGAAATCCTTGGAAACGAGTTCCGTCAAAAATAATTCCGGCTCTCCCTTACCCGCATAATCCAGATTCCAATACGTCATGGCTACCAAGTCCTGGAACACGATGTTCCGGTTTTTCCAATCCAGAAAATTGGCGGGCGAGACCCGGCCATCCACAATTTGCCTTCGCGGGGAATTCTGCCACACCGTCATAATCTGCGCGGGGTCGCGGTACGGCAGCGGCCGCAACAGCACCGCGTCCACGACGCTGAAGATTGCTGCGTTCGCGCCAATACCCAGCGCTAGCGTGAGAACGGCGACTAGCGTGAATCCCGGATTCTTCCGCAGCATGCGCGCGCCGTATCGCAGGTCCTGGATGAAATTTTCTAGCACCGGAACTCCGCGCTGGTCGCGATAGATTTCCTTAGTCTGCTCGACGCCGCCGAGCTTGATCAGCGCATTTCGGCGCGCCTCTTTCGGACTCATGCCCGAGCGGACATTGTCTTCAATGTGCATTTGGAGATGGCTCTCCAGCTCCTCCGCCAACTCCCGGTCTCGGCGCTCTCGATGGAACAATCCGGCCAGACGTTGAAACCATGCGCGAAGCAGACTCATGAGGACTCCTTTCCGGGGGATAAGAACCGCGCAAGAATCGCCGTGGCTTGTTCCCAATCCCGCGCTTCTTTTTCCAATTGCTTCCTGCCCGCCCGCGTGAGTTTGTAGAATTTGGCCTTTCGATTGTTCTCGGACGCGCCCCACTCGGAGGCGATGTATCCCTCCTGCTCCAGTTTCAGCAGCGCGGGATACAACGTTCCGTAATTGACGGACAGCAATTGGGCGCTGGTCTGCTCGATCCGGCGCGCAATCCCATATCCGTGAAGCGGTCCCATGGTTTCGATGGTCTTCAGCACCATGAGGGCGAGGGTTCCCTGCCAGACATCCGTCTTGTCGCTCATGATTCTCCTATTGGATACCCATAGCGAGGAGAACACATTTCCTATGGGAATGCAATAGGAGGCGCAACCGGCATGGCAGGCGCAATGCAAAGAGGCTCCATTCGCTTGAGTTGGATTCTCCCCTTCGCCGGAGCGGCTGGCTTCGCGGTGATTTGGGCCGATCAAGCGGGGCGATTGCGGCAGCGCTTTACACTCGCTCGCGCGCGACGTATGCTGAACGCGAATTCGGGCTCGCGCAGCTTACGCAGGACGCAGCCCACCAAGAATCAGGTCGAAGGAGGCGCGTATGTGGCTGCTGATTGCGGTTGCGATCCTCGTGGTTCTCATCATTGCGATCTACAACGGCCTGGTGAAGCTGCGCGTGCAATGCGACAACGCGTGGTCCGACATTGACGTCCAGCTCAAGCGCCGTTACGACCTGATCCCCAATCTCGTCGAAACGGTGAAGGGCTATGCCGGACACGAGCGCGAAACCCTCGAAGGCGTCATCGCCGCGCGCAATCGTGCGATGACCACGCAGGGCCCCGCGGCCAAGGCCGAAGCGGAAGGCATGCTCACACAGGCGTTGCGCCAGGTGTTCGCGCTGGCCGAAGCCTACCCGCAGCTACGCGCCGTCGAAAGCTTCACGCAACTGCAGGGCACGCTCAACCAGCTCGAGGACACGATTCAGAATGCGCGGCGCTATTACAACGCCGTGGTGCGCGATTTGAATACGAAGATCGCGCAATTTCCTTCCAACCTGATCGCCGGCATGTTCGGATTCAAGCCGCGCGAATTCTTCGAAGTCAGCGCGCCGGCCGAGCGCGAGGTCCCCAAGGTCAGCTTCACTCCCACGGCGCCCGCGAAGTAGCGACGCACACGAAATGGTCACGTCGCGCCGCGGGATCGTTCGAATCTGGCTGCTGCTTCTCACTCTCGTTGCGGCAGCGGCCATTGTCCCGAGCGGGGCGCGAGCCTACACCACTCGCGAGCTTCGAATCCAAAACTTCGACGTCCAGATTGAAGTCCAGCCGGATGCGAGCTGCATCGTCACGGAAATCATCCAGGCGCGGTTCACCGGGGAATGGCATGGCCTCTATCGCACGATCCCCATCGAATACAGAACGACACGCGGTTTTGGTTACACGCTTTTCCTCGACCCCATCAGCGTCACCGAGGACAACGGCCATGCCCTGAAATACGAGCTGAGCGTCCAGCGAGGCTACAAGAAATTCAAAATCTACGTGCCCGGCGCCGTGAACGCCACGCACACGATCATTCTTCGCTATCGCGTGGAAGACGGCCTGCGATTTTTCGAGGATCACGACGAGCTCTACTGGAACATCACTGGCAACGAATGGGAAATCCCGATCGATCACGCCGCCGCTCGGATCGTCTTGCCCGCCGGCGCGTCGGGCGTTCGCACGCTCGTCTTCACCGGCTCTTATGGCTCGCGCGAGCAAGACGCCGACGTCGAGGTGCAGGGCAACGTCATTCAAGTGCGGATGCGCCGCCCGCTGGAATTCCACGAAGCCTTGACGGCCGTGATCGGCTGGGACAAGGGCGTGGTGCACGAGCCCGGCTGGCTGGCGCAGGTGTGGCTATTCCTGCGCAGTAACTGGCCGTTGGGGATTCCCATTGCTGTTTTTTTCCTGATGTTTTGGCTCTGGTACAAGCGTGGGCGCGACCCGCGGCTGCGGCCCGTCTCTGTGCAGTACGAGGCGCCGCAGGGCCTTTCGCCGGGTGAAGCGGGCACCCTGGTGGACAACGAAGCCGGGATGCGCGACATCACCGCGACTATCGTGGACCTCGCCGTGCGCGGCTACCTCATGATCGAGCAGAAAGACAAGAGCGAAATGCTCGGCATCGTTCACCACCGCGACTACACATTTCATTTGAAGAAGCCCGCTGCTGACTGGACGAATCTGAAGCCGCACGAGCAGTTGCTGCTCGGTGCGCTTTTTGAGGAAGGCGCCCGCGATTCCGTCACCCTGGCGGAATTGCAGAATCATTTTTATACAAACCTGCCGTCCATCAAGAGCCGCATCTTCGACTCTTTGATTGCTGACCGCTACTATTTGCATCGGCCGGACAAGGTCCGCAGTTCCTATATCGGCGGCGGCATCGTGGCCGGGTTCGCATTGGTTTGGGGCGGAGGGGCGCTTGGCGCGCGGCTGGGCATCTCGCCGCTGGCTGGCGTCCTTGCGGGAATTATTACCGGCCTCATCATCTGCGGGTTCGGCTTCTTTATGCCGGCGCGCACGGGCGAGGGGACTCGCGCGCTCGAAGGTGTGCTGGGCTTCGAGGAATTCCTTGGGCGCGTTGAAGAGGACCGCTTCGCGCGCATCGTAAAGACGCCGGACATGTTCGAAAAATTCCTGCCCTATGCGATGGCCCTCGGCGTCGAAAAAAAATGGGTGCGCGCATTCGCCAACATTTATACGCAGCCGCCGAATTGGTACAGCGGCCCCTACGGAACCGGCTTCCAGCCCATCTACTTCGTCAACGATCTCAGCTTAATGTCGCACCAGGCGGGCGCAGCGATGGCGTCTGCGCCGCGAAGCTCCGGCGGTTCCGGTTTCAGTGGTGGCGGAGGATTTTCCGGCGGCGGCTTCGGCGGCGGTGGCGGCGGCGGTTTCTAAGGGAATTGGATTTAGCCCGCGCTCGGCCAGCGCAGGCGTCTCGCTGGCGTTCGAGGCCAGACAGAATCAAGATGAGTTCTTGCCAGGGTGAATCGAGGCGGCTAGAACAGCCGGGGGAACATCGCCGGGACGCGGCGCGCATAGTCTTCGAACTCCGCGCCGAAAGCCTCGTGCAGAAGTTTTTCCTCGCTGCGAATGCGGATCGAATTCCCGATCAAGAAGAGGATCACGGCAATCAACACCACCCACCAGCGGCTGACGGCCAAACCCGTGGCGAGAAGCATTCCGAACATGCCGGTATAGATTGGATTCCGGACGATGCGGTACGGACCTTGCGTGACCAGCTTGTGCCCTTCCACGACGCGAGCAACATAGGTCCACTGCTTCCCCAGCGTGCGGATGGCCGCGGCGCAGAGCCACACCGAGACCGCTGCAATCGCGGCGGTCACGATGGCGAGCGCAAACTCGAGCGCTCGTGGCATCACCACGATAGGCGTGAAGTACTGCCGCGGGATGGCCCAGGTAATTCCATAGCTCAGTCCTTGTAACACAATCCCGAAAAACGAGGTGGGATCGCGTTTGGTTTCCGAGGATTTCGACGGCTTCTTGCGAAGCCCAAAGGCCAGCACGAAGACGAGCCAGCTCACCATCACGCAAAACAATACGGCCTCGGGAATCGGGTTGAACACGACTGGCATGGTTTTGATCAATATTCTCATCGAGGATCCCAAGAAAGGGATGCGGAGTTTATATCACATCCATCGAGCCGGGCACCGGGACAGGAACTTCCTACAAGGCTTTGCGGAAGGCTTTTTGCGTTTTCACGACGGTGTAGCCTTCGCGCTCGTAGAAGGCGTGGGCGCGGTCACGAATCACGTTGGAGCGCAATCCGATTGTGCGAAGGCCCGTTTCGCGGGCCCACTGTTCCGCGCGCGCGAGCAAGCTCTTGCCGACTCCGAGCGAACGGCAATTCGCGTCCACGATCAAGCCGCCGACTTCGGCGCGCGCCTCCGCTTCGACCGTGCGCGTCACGTAAACGTGAATCCAGCCCGCCAACTTGCCATCGGGCTGATCGGCAACAAACACGGCGTGCTCGCGATTCGCGCTCAGCGTATGAAGCCGCTGCTCAACTTCTGCGGACGTCGATGGATAGCCAAGCTGGCCGCTCAATTCCGCAAGCTGCGCCGCATCGGTCGATGTCGCGCGTCGCAATCGGATGGCCGGAGCGTTCGCAGGGGCTGTCATGGGATGCCTCTTGCCGAAGGATTCGAAAATTCAGACCAGTTTATCGGAGTCCACCAGGATCGTCACCGGACCTTCGTTCACGAGCTCGACGGCCATGCGCGCCTGGAAGACGCCGGTCTCGACACGCACACCGATTGCCCGAAGCGCGCGAACAAATTCTTCGTAGAGGGGATTCGCGAGGTCTGGGGCGGCGGCCTGCTCGAAACCGGGCCGGCGCCCGCGGCGGACGTCCCCATAGAGCGTGAACTGAGAAATCGCAAGCGCGGCGCCGCCGGTGTCGAGCAAGGAAAGATTCATTTTGCCTTCGGCGTCGTCGAAGATGCGCAGGTGCGCGACCTTCTCGGCAAATTCCGCGGCGGTTGCCGCTTGATCGCCGCACCCGACAGCGACGAGAACAACGAGGCCCGCGCCGATCTCGCCGGTCACGCGCCCCTCCACCGAAACGCGCGCGCGGCTCACGCGTTGCACCACCGCCCTCACGACCCCTCCTAGGAGTAAAGAGCGATTCTACTCGCCGTCGCTTTTCTTCGTCACCGGCGCGCGCGGCAGCAGGTCCGGCAACTGCGCCAGGTTGTAGGCGCACACCGCCAGCACCTGCGCGCCCTGAACGAGGTCGTCGCCATGCGCGCGGTCGAACGTGTCCGACTGCGAATGGTGCGTCCGGTTGTAGTCCACCGGGTCCTGAATGCCGAAGAAACCCGGCACGCCGGCTTCATTGAAGGAAGCGTGGTCGCTGCCGCTCATGGAGCGGAGGCTCAACTCGAGCAATCCGATTTCGCGTAGTGGCGCAACCACCTGATCCATGATTTCGCGGTCCTGATAATTGCCCATCAATCCGATGCTGAGGACGCGGCCGGTTCCCGTATCGTGAATGAGCGCTCCGGAAATTTTCGGCAGTTCGTCCTTGTGCGCCGCCACGTAGGCGCGCGAGCCGCACAGGCCCTGCTCTTCCCCGGTGAAAAGAATAAACCGAATCGTGCGCTTCGGTTTGAGTCCGAGTTTTTCGAGAGCGCGCGCCGTCTCGAGCACAACCATCGAGCCGGTGCCGTTGTCGGTCGAGCCGGTGCCCAGATCCCAAGAATCGAGGTGCGCGCCCAGTATGACGACCTCCTCGGGCTTCTCGCTGCCTCGAATCTCCGCGACCGTGTTGTAAACTTCGACGGGTTTGTCGGTGAATGAATTCTTGATCTCGACTTCGACTTCCACCGGCCCTCGCTTCAAGAGCCGCCAGATCAGTTGATAATTCTCTGAAGTAATGAACGCCGCGGGCAGCGTGCCGATGTCGTAGTTCCGGCCGCCGATGCCGGTCATGTTTAGCAGCGCATCCTCCTTGCCCGAGTCTTGTAAGACCGCCAGCACGCCCTCCTCCTTGAAGAACTTGTACCGCGCCCGGGCGAACGCCGGGTCATAGGCAGGCTGCGGCGGCGGATTGGGCGCATTCGATGGCGGCCGCAGGATGTATGGCTCGCGTAACGGAACCAGCAAGGGATTCGCGGACGCCTCGTAGGGGGGCGGCATCGGCCGCGGCTCGCTGGTGATGACGATCGCGCCTTTCAGCTTGCCCCGATAGGGCTCCAGCTCCTCAACTTTCTGTGCTTTCACGTAGAAAACTGTTCCGTGCACAATTCCCGCCGTGCTCGGCGACCAGCCGAGCGACGCAATCGTCAGCGGGTGTTCCGCGGGGCTCACGATTCGTCCGCGAGCGGTTCCGCGCTCCCAAGCGTGCGCGATTTTCCACGACTCGAGGTGAACGTTCTCGAGCCCGTAAGCTTTGAATCGTTCTTCGGTCCAGTGGCTGGCGGTGGTCAAGTTGCCGGTGCCGGTCAGCCGAGCGCCGATCATGTCGGATAGGTATTCGAGGTTCGGCATGATTTCGTTATGGTCCTTGATCTCGGCCATGATTCCGTGATTGGCCTCTGCGGTCGCACTCAAAGCCGTCTGCTGCGCGCGCGAAACGATTTGAGCGGCCGCGATCCCCAGCACCGCGACAAGAAATACAAGCACAATTCGACGTAATTTCATCTGATCCGCACCCCCGAACCGCCTGTGAGGCGATGGCCCCAGGTGAATGAATTCATGCGGAGCCGATTCTATGCGAACAGGCCCGCTCGAACAAACCGCAACGCACAAGAATCCACTCCCAGTGGACGCACGCGGGCCGCTCGCGGTTACGTGCAAGGGTTTGCCGAAATGGTTCCACCCGGGGCGATTCTATGTTACATAAGGGCGACACTCGACCGCAGGCACACGGATTTGAAGCTCGCACTCATCGGAACCCACGGCGTCGGCAAGACCACGCTCGCTTTTGAGACCTGTTCGCTGCTCAAGAAAGCGGATTACAACGTCGAGTTGGTCACCGAGGTCGCACGCCAGTCGCCGTTTCCCGTCAACGCAGCCACCACGCTTGAGGGCCAGCTTTGGATTTTGCATGCGCAGATCGCTGCGGAGCTCGACGCCGCCCGGCGTGCACCGCACGTGATCTGCGACCGGGCCGTGCTCGACAATTACTGCTACCTGGTAAACAAATTCGGACGGCAGCCGCAGCTCGAATCGTGGCTTGCGTGGTGGATGGGTGCGTACGATTTGCTCGTCGGCGTGCCGCCGCTGGCCGACGGAATCATGCCCGACGGTTTTCGCTCTGAAGACCGGGAATTCCAGCGGCGAATTCACGACCTGCTCAATCAACTCTTGAGCGAGCCGCCGTTCCGCGGCTTGCAATCGCGTGCATTCTGGCTCGAGCCGCGGGAACGCCGCGTGTGGGGCGAGCGCATCTTTGCCGCGACGGCCCCGTTGCTTCGCCCCGCCGAGCAAGCGCAAAGCGCTGCCGCTGGTTGAAAACTTCCTTGAATCAGAAGCCCTCGAATGAGGCGCCCGCCGGCTCGCGCTGGCTTTCGCGCGGCGTCTTCGGCATTGGGCTCGCCAGCCTGTTCTCCGACTGGGGCCATGAGATTGCAACCGCGCTGTTGCCCATCCTTCTCGCCAGCCTGAACGCGCCCGCTTACGCACTTGGTGTGATCGAAGGAGTTGCCGACGGCCTTTCGAGCTTTGCGAAACTGGCAGGAGGCTGGGTCGCCGACCGTCCTCAGTGGCGCAAACCGGCAGCCGTCAGCGGCTACTTGATCGTCGCGCTTTCGACATTTGCCTTCGGCCTGGCGCGGAGTTGGCCGACAATTCTGTTTTATCGCGCTCTCGGTTGGATCGGGAGGGGGGCAAAGAATCCCTCGCGTGATGCGCTGCTTGCCGACGCCGTGCCCGCAGAAAGCCTTGGCCGCGCGTTCGGCTTCGAGCGCACGATGGACACGGTTGGCGCAATTGCCGGGCCGTTGTGCGCCACCGCGCTCGTTGCGGCGACGAGCATTCACGTCGCGATGCGCTGGACGCTTTTGCCCGGGATGCTTGCGGCGTTGGCTTTCGCCGTGCTCGTTCCACGCGGGAAGCGGCCGATCGGTCACCGGCCCCTCGGATTCTTCGAGAGCCTCCGCCAATTGCCGCCGCAGTTCCGCCACTTTCTAGTTGGCGTCTTCGTTTTCGGGTTGGGCGATTTCGCGCACACGCTGCTGATCCTGCGAGCAGCGCAGATTCTCGGGACGCGTTACGGCGCCGCGCATGCCGCCACGCTTGCGGTGGGGCTCTACACGTTTCACAACGTCATTTATGCAGCGGCGAGTTATCCCGTGGGCGCGCTGGGCGATCGCATCGGAAAGCGCGGGCTGCTGGCCGCGGGCTATGGACTGGCCGGTCTGATGAGTGTGGGATTCCTCTTCGCGCCGTCGTCGCTGCCTTCGCTCGCCGCGCTCTTCGCTTTGGCTGGGCTTTATATCGCGATGGAGGACGCGCTCGAGAAATCGCTCGCGGCAGAGCTGCTGCCCGCAGAAATTCGCGGCTCGGGCTTCGGCGTACTTGCCACTCTGAACGGCGTGGGCGACTTTGCTTCGAGCATTCTGGTTGGAGTTCTCTGGTCGAGCGTCTCGCCGGGCGCA
>JBGQEW010000047.1:0-16584 GCA_041496565.1 Terriglobia bacterium
AAGGCTTCCGCGTCCTCGAATTCCGCCATCAGCCCGTAGAGGGGATGTCTTCTCATCTTCCTGCTTTCATTCCGGCCGGAGAAATCACCAATCTCACGATTTCTTTTCCCCTTCCGCCGGCGCCACAAGCTGCCGCATCTCGAAGATCGAAATCAGTGGAAGGTAGCGCACAAAAAGGAACAACAAGGTTAAGAACAATCCGATCGACCCGATAAACGTCGCCCAATCCCATCGTGTCGGGTAATACATGCCCCAGGACGACGGCAGGAAATCGCGATGCAGGCTCGTGACCACGATGACGAATCGCTCGAGCCACATCCCGACATTCACGATCAGTGAAACCGTGAACAGAGCCGGAACGCTCGTCCGCAACCGCTTGATCCACAGCAACTGCGGCAGCGCGATGTTGCACGCAATCAGCGTCCAATACACGATCGCGTACGGGCCGCCCATTCGATTCAACATCATGTATTTGTCGTACGGGTCGCCGCCGTAGTACGCGCCGAACGTCTCCATCATGTACCCGTACGCCACGATCAGGCCCGTCGCCAGCAGGATCTTCGCCATGTTCTCCAGGTGCCGCATGGTGATGAAATCTTCCAGCTTGTAGAATTTGCGAATGGGAATCGCCAGCGTCATCACCATCGCGAATCCGGAATAAATCGCACCCGCCACGAAGTACGGAGGAAAGATGGTCGAATGCCATCCCGGTATGATTCCGATCGCGAAGTCGAAGCTGACCACCGTGTGCACGGAAACGACCAGCGGCGTCGCCAGCCCCGCCAGCAGCAGTGACGCCATCTCGTACCGAGACCAATGCACCGCCGACCCGCGCCAGCCCATCGCCAGCACGCCATACGCGATCTGCGACGCGCGATTCTTCGCGCGGTCGCGCAGCGTCGCCAAGTCGGGAATCAATCCCACGAACCAGAACAAAAGGGAAACCGTCGCGTAGGTCGAGACTGCGAAGACGTCCCACACCAGTGGGCTGCGGAACTGCGGCCACGTCCCCATCGTGTTCGGATAGGGGAACAGCCAGTAGAAGAGCCACGGCCGGCCCAGATGGAGCAGCGGAAACAAGCCCGCGCACGAGACGGCAAAGAGCGTCATCGCTTCGGCGAAACGGTTGATCGACGTGCGCCATTTCTGCCGCAAAAGCAGCAATATTGCCGAGATCAGCGTTCCCGCGTGGCCGATTCCGATCCACCAAACGAAATTGACGATCGCGAAGCCCCAACCAATCGGGATCCGAATGCCCCAGATTCCCACACCGATCATGAGCAGGTAGGCAACCGCGTAGAAAAGGACCATCAACAGCACGAAGGAGATGGCGAACCCGAAGATCCAGCCCTTCGGCGTCCGCTTCCGGAGCACGATCGCGCTGATCTTGTCCGTGACCGACGCGTAGTCGTATCCCGGCTCGATCACCGGCGGCCCGCCGAGGATCGGCTCGCCTTTACCCTGTCCGGGCTTTCTGAACGGTTCCATGCCCATCTACTCTTTGATCTCCGGATTGGGGTTCCGCAATTTCGCCAGATACGAAGTCCGCGGCCGCGTGTTCAGCTCGGTCAGCAAGCCGTAATTCCGCGGCTGCGCCTTCAGCTTCGAGACGCGGCTGTTCGGGTCATTGATGTTCCCGAACACGATCGCCTCCGCGGGGCAAACCGCCTGGCAGGCCGTCACGATTTCACCGTCCCGCACGCCGCGGTTCTGCTCTTCCGATTCGATCTTCGCCGCGTTGATCCGCTGCACGCAGTAGGTGCATTTCTCCATCACGCCGCGGCTGCGCACGCTCACGTTTGGATTGCGCAGCAACTTCAAGCTCGGCGTGTCCCAATCCGCATACAGTAGGAAATTGAAGCGCCTCACCTTGTACGGACAGTTGTTCGAGCAGTACCGCGTCCCCACGCAGCGGTTGTACGTCATCTCGTTCAGCCCTTCCGGGCTGTGTGTCGTCGCCCCCACCGGGCACACCACTTCGCACGGCGCGTTTTCGCAGTGCATGCACAGCACCGGCTCGTGATAAGCCTCCGGATTCTCCAGCCCTCCGCGGAAATACGTATCCACGCGGATCCAGTGCATGATCCGGCCCGCCTCCACCTGTTCTTTTCCCACCACCGGAATATTGTTTTCAGCCTGGCAAGCCACCGTGCAGGCGTTGCATCCGATGCAGCGGTTCAGGTCAATCGCCATGCCCCACGCGTAGCCTTCGTACTTGAATCCCGGATAGAGCGAGAGCGCCTTCGTTGTTTGATCGGCAGGATCCTTGGCGAATTCGGGATTCGTCTTGAATTCGTCGAGCGTCGCGATGCGCACCAGATCGCGCTCGAACGCCGCGACGCTCGGCTCATCCGCGCTCCGGCCGTCACGGCTGATGGCGTGGTGGAACTGCGTCGTCGCCAGTGTCGTTCGCGCGCCGGTCGCTTCCACCTCGAGTCCCGCGCCGAACCACGGCGCTCGCGACGTCCAAAGGGCGTAGGCGTTGAATCCGATTCCCGTACCCACACGTCCGGCGCGAGAGCGACCGTACCCGAAATGCACAGTCACGCTCTCTTCCGCATGTCCCGGCATGATCCACACGGCCGCGCGCGCCGTTCTTCCCGCATAGCGGAGCGTGACGACGTCCTCGTTCGCGACGCGCAGCCGCTGCGCCGTGCGAGGGCTGATCAGCGCCACGTTGTCCCAGGTTATTTGCGTCTGCGGCTTCGGCAATTCCTGCAGCCAACCGTTGTTCGCAAACCGACCGTCCCAAATCGTGGGGTCGGGACGGAACACGATCTCGAGTCCGCCTGCCGCTCCCGCGCTGCTTGCCGCTGCTGCCGCGGCGGCCCCATTTGCCGAGCCGTCTGCTTTCGCGGGTTTTTCCGGCAATGCCGTGCCCGCCACCACGCCGTCGTGCAGCGATGTTTCCCAGAACACTTCGAACGCCTTCGCGTCTCCCAGCTTCGTACTCGCATACCGATTCTTCCAATACAGCTTCACCACGTCGTGCGCCGAAGCCTCCGTGCCCAGAAAGGCCGCGAGCAGTTCGTGCGCCGACTTCCCGTCGTAAAGCGGCGAAATCAGCGGCTGGAGAATCGTGATCGTCCCGTCAAACGCCCGTGCGTCGCTCCACGACTCCAAGAAGTGAGCCTCGGGGATGTGCCAGTGGCATAGTTCCGAAGTTTCGTCGTCATAGAGGCTCAGATGTACGCGGAGCGGCACCTTCAGAAGATGCTTCGCAAATTCCAGGTCTGCCGGCGCCGCGTAGACTGGATTGCCGCCGAAAATCAGCAGGGTCTGCACGCGCCCCGCTTCCATGTCCGCCACGAGTTCGCCGAGCGATTGCATCTCGTCCGCCGGCTTCACTTCGATCGGCTCGGTCAGGATCACCGTCTTGCCCACGTTGCCGAGCGCCAGATTCATCGCGTGAGCCAGCGCGTGCACCACCGGAGGTTGCTGATCGCCCGCGATCACCAGGCTTCGCCCGCGGTTGCGCTCCAGGTCTCGCGCCAGCGCCGCAATCCATTCGTTCGGCGCCTGTGCGGGAGCAGGCGCGCCCACCGGCATCCCCAGCTTGTTCGCCACGGCTCGCGCGAATGCTTCGACGTCACGGCTGCGCAGCGGCAGGCGGTGGTCTGCCATCGCTCCCGTGTTCGAAAGCGCACTCTCGACCACGTACAACCGGTTCATCTTCCCGCGCGTACTGTCGACGTCGCGCCCGCCGGCAAACTCGCGCGCGTACCGCAAGCTGCCCGGCCCCGCGCTGATGAAGTCCGCGTCGAGCGACAAAATCACAGCGGCCTGATCGAACCGGTAAGCCGTGTTCATATACTCGCCGAACGCCAGCCGCGCGCCTTCCCGGGCCGCGTCTCGGCTGGCCGGTTCGTACTGATGCCACTTCGCCTCCGGAAATGCCGCCAGCAAGCTTTGGAGCTGCGCGCCGAGCGTCGGCGACGTCACCGTCTCCGTCAGAATCCGCAGCCCCGCGCCTTTCGTCGGCCGATGATCGTCGCGCGCCTTCCGCAGTGCCGCAAGGAACAGGTCCCACGTTGCAATGTGACCCTCATGCGTCACCGCCTGAGAGCGGTCGGGATCGTAGAGCGTCAGCACCGCCGCCTGCGCGAAGATGTCGGTCGCGCCCAGGCTTGCGGGATGCTCGGGATTGCCTTCCACTTTGGTGGGCCGCCCCATGTGGCTTTCGACGAGCAAGCCCTTCGCCACGCCGCCCATCGGCATCGCTGTCGCGTAAAAGAGCGGCTTGCCGGGGATGATTTCCTCGGGTGCGCGCACGTACGGCACTATTTTCTGCGTGGGAAGTTTGGTGCAGGCGCTCAGCCCGGCAAACGCCGCTGAGGCGGCCATCAGCTTCAGCACGTCGCGCCGACTGACGCTCGCCTTTTCATTGTCGGGATCGCCGAACTCGTTGTGCAGGTATTCCTGATAGCGCGGACTCCCCGCCAGCTCGTCGAGGCTGCGCCAGAATTTCTTGCCCTCAGCGCCCCGCAGCTTCGCCTCAATCGCGGCAAGATCAATCGAGCCGCACTCGCTCGCTGCACGGTCTCCCGCGCCATGCTCGTGCGCCGCGTGCTCGGTTACGTCGTCTTTGTGATTTGGTTTCGTCATTGTGCGTTCTTGTACCGGGACATCATCGGTGGCACGTGGAGCAATTCGTCAGCTTCTGAATCTTGTATTCCTTCACCAAGCGGTGTCCCAGCGTCGTCTGATTGTCAGGCGGCTGGTAATTGGCGCTGAACACCGCTTCCTTCGGACGGACATACTGCTCCGGCTCCCGGTGGCAGCCTAGGCACCAGGTCATCTGCAGGGTGTTCGCTCGCCACGTCAGCGGCATGTCGCCGATTGGTCCGTGACACGTCGTGCATCCAATCCCTTTGCTGACGTGAATGCCATGGTTGAAATACACAAAGTCCGGCAGCGCATTCACGCGAATCCATTCGATCGAGCGGTCGCTGCGGTAGCTTGCCCGCACCGGCTCGAGCATCGGAGCATTGGTCCAGATCTGCGAATGGCAGGTCATGCAGGTCGCAGTGGGGGGGATCCCGGCGAATGAGGAGTCTTCCACTGAAGTATGGCAATAACGGCAATCGATGCCGAGCTCCCCTACGTGGTGTTTGTGGCTGAACGGCACCGGCTGGTCCCGCGCCACATTCACTTCGGTGAAGTACGGCGATTTGCTGATCGCGTACAGGACGTATCCGGCCAGCACAACAAAAAAAACTGCCCCGTAGATGCTCAGTCGGGAGAGAGTGTTGGTGCTGCGATTGAAAATCTGCGGCATCGCTGCGCTCCGGGGCTCATTAGGCTACAACAACAGCCCATCGAACGCCAGCCAGAGGCCTAGCTAAGTTTATTTTCAAGATGGAATGGATCCGAACAGGCATGCCTCGAATCTGAGTTCTCGGCGCTGTCGGGCCAGCCCGCGCAACCCTCCGCGGCCCTTGCTGACCGGGCCATCCATTCTACTTTCTGTCCGTCGCGTGCTCCAAGTCGGCCGCAGCCGAATGGATCCAGTCGGCCTCCGCCTGAATCGCTCCCGCCGCGCGTACAATCTCTTCCTCGGCCTGCTTCCACTGTTTCTGTTCGATCGATTCGCGCACGCCCGGAATGGTCTTCACGGAATAGCCCGTGTACGCCCCCGGTGCGTAAATCATATGTCGATACCACGAACGCCCTTTCAGCCCCTGCGGACTGGTCAGTTTCCGCTCGCTTTGGATCAGCATGGCGTTCACTTTGTTGAGCGATGCCTGCGACACATCCCACGCGCCATCTTTTTGCGTTTGCGCTAGCGCCTTTTCATAATCCTCGGCGCTGCGCGTCAATGCATCGGTTGCGTTCTCGAGCGGCGCAAAATTCAGATGCGGCGGTATTTCTTCCTTGGGCGGCGGCACGAAAGTCTTCTTCGGATCCGCCGCGGCCGTCAACGCACCCTCTTCGAGCTCCTGGTTCCGCTCCTCCGCAAACTCCTGCTTGTCCTTCAGAAGTTTTTTCAGCTCTTTAACATACTTGTGAATCGTATCCGCGAAATCGGTGAAGTCGTACGGCAGCAGGTCCGCATCCGCAAAGCGCATCACCGCCGTGCCGCCCGTCTGCGCCAGCGCGCGGCCATACACGAAATCAATATCGGCAAAATGTGTGTACCAGTAGAAATCATCGTAAATCGAGTGGTAGATTCCGCCGCCGCTCTCGCCGTAATACCCAAGGTTGAGCGAGGCGATCCCCTCGTGGTCGAGAAACGCGGCCCAATCCGATCCCGAGCCCAGCGCTCCGATCCTCAAATCGGCGCGCTGCCTGAGTTCCTTCCGCTCTTTCTTGGATGGCGCTTCGGTGATGGCGCGCAGTTGGGCTCGCTTCCACACGGTCAGTTTGGTTTCCGGGTCTACGATGTCCCGCGCCACGTCGTTGATGAATCTCTCGAGCGAGTGCGAGCCCTCTGCGCTCAGGAATCCGCGCCCATTCGAATCCGTGTTGATATACACCGCCGCGTGCTGCCGCAGCTCGTCCCCGTGCGTTTCCACCCACTCCGTGGATCCGAGCAGGCCCGGCTCCTCACCGTCCCACGCGCAATAAATGATGGTTCGCTTCGGCTTCCAGCCTTGCTTCAATAGCTCACCCAGGCCGCGCGCCTCCTCGAGCATGGCCACCTGTCCCGAGATCGGATCCTCCGCGCCGTTCACCCACGCGTCGTGATGATTCCCGCGGATAATCCACTGGCCGGGGAATTCTCCGCCAGGAATTTTCGCAATCACGTCGTAAATCGTCTTCAGGTCCCAGTTCGACTCCACCTTCAAATGTACTTTCGCTGGCCCCGGCCCGATGTGATACGTCTGTGCGAGCCCGCCGCGCCATTCTTTCGGCGCCACCGGTCCTGCGAGCGCTGCGAGCAGCGGCTGCGCGTCGCCGTACGAAATTGGCAGCACGGGGATTTTCGTGATCACGGGCGAATCCTTCACCGCCAGCCGCTTCGCATCTTTCGTCGCTCCGACGCCCGGCGTCAGCGGGTCGCCCGGATAGAGCGGCCCGTCCGCCACGCTGCCGCGTTGCGCGCCATCGAGCGGGCGATACGCGCCTTGCGGAAATACGTCACCCTCGAAATAGCCGTCGTCGCGCGGGTCGGAATAAAGCAAGCAGCCCACCGCCCCGTGCTCCGCCGCAACCTTGGGCTTGATCCCGCGCCAGGAATGTCCGTAGCGCGCGATGACAATCGCTCCCTTCACCGAGATGCCCAGCCGTTCGAGCATTTCGTAATCCTCCGGCACCCCGTAATTCACATAAACGAGCGGCGCCGTGACGTCGCCGTCCGCCGAATAGGCGTTGTACGTCGGAACTTGTTCGGCCTGCTGGCTCGACGTCGGGTCCACCGTCACTATCGGTTCCTGCAGCTTGGCGGTGAATTTCGTGGGCGCGACCAGTTCAACGACGCGCGTCTTCGGAGTCGGGTACAGCACGTCAAACGTCTCAATGTTCGCGTCGAAGCCCCATTGCTTGAACTGCGACAGAATCCATTCCGCATTTTCCTTGTCCGCCGCGGTTCCCACGTTGTGTGGATGCGCGGACAGCCGCTTCATCGTTTCTCGCAGAATTTCCGGCTGCGGGATCGCGCGGAATTTTGCTTCCCACTCGCGCTCGGCGCGCGCCGACTCCTGGGAATACCCCGCCAGCGCCGGCGAAGATTCCGCAGTCAGACCCAACGACGGAAAACCAATCATCCAAATCGCGATCCATGCCGTCACTCTCCGCATCAATTCCTCCCGTTTGTCTTTCTGTCTATCCCCATTTCACGCGCTCGTCCATTTCGCGAACCCATCGGCCCGCACCCATTGCTGCTAGTCGGTGTCTCTGGGGATTCAGCCTCGCGAGAGCACGAGCCTCTACGCCAACGCTTTTTCCGCTTCGGCTGCTGTCGCGAAAGTGTTGAAGATGTGATCGAGGCTTGTGATCTGCAGCAGCCCTCTGACGCGGTGACTCAGGCCCGCGAGTGCAAGCCTTCGTCCCGCCCGCTGGCACGACACGTAGGTCTGCACGAATGCTCCGAGGGCGGCGGAGTCAATGTAGGGGACTTCGGTCAAATCAATAATCAATGAAGGGCTCTCCGTCGCTTGCGCGGCGCTCTGAAATACGGCAACTGTTTCGAGCGTAATTGTGCCCACCACGCGCAGAACCTGCTCGCCGCTGTAAGCTCCGGCGCGCCCTTCGACGCTTAGTTTCCCAGTCGGCATGGGGCGGATTCTACAAGAACTTTCCCGGCGGTCGCAACGCCATTCTTTTCCGGAGCTTCGCTGCCGCTGGCGTGCGTGCAATCGGCTTGCAGGTCTGTTGCGCCCGCCGTGTTTGGGACTTCATGCGATTCTTTCCAGGCCGTTGTCTTTTTCCCAAGCTCAGCAGCTCCGGCGCAAAGCGTTTGCACTTGCCCTTGCTTTGCAACGCGGCTCCGACCTAATGTAGTCCTCCTCGACGGGAGGCAGAGGCGCCAACAATGTTGTGTCCGCAGTGTGGAACCGAGAATCCTCCGGATGTAGGACAGTGCAAGAAATGCACCACAGTCCTGCCCCTGCCCGCCCAGAGTGCGGAGGTGACCGCGCGCTCAGCTCCGGGCGAGAAGACCGGCATGACGCCGGACATGTCGCTCGATCGCACGATGACCTCCGGGGTAGCCAGCGGCTGGACCCTCGGCCCGCAAAGCGCCGCGTCCGGCGTCTATCGTTCCTCCTTCGTGGTCTTTGAGCCGGGCAACGTGATCGGCAATCGCTACGAAGTCCTGCAACTGCTCGGCGAAGGCGGCATGGGCGCGGTCTACAAGGTTCGCGACCGTGAAGTGGACCGCGTCGTCGCCCTGAAAGTGATCCGCCCCGATCTTGCCAGCCGCCCCGAAATCCTCGCCCGCTTCAAGCAGGAATTGATTCTCGCGCGTCAGGTGACGCACAAGAATGTGATTCGCCTGTTCGACCTCGGCGAAGCCGACGGCGTGAAGTTCATCACCATGGACTTCATCGAGGGCCGCGACCTGAAATCCCTGCTCAATGAAAAGGAAAAGTTCCCGCCGGACGAGGCGGTGAAAATCGTCGCGCAGATCAGCCGCGCGCTGGAAGCCGCTCACAACGAAGGTGTGGTTCACCGCGATTTGAAGCCTCAGAACATCATGATGGACGCGCAGGGCCGCGCCACGGTGATGGATTTCGGCATTGCCCGCTCGGCCGAAATGCCCGGCATGACGCAGACGGGCGCGCTCATCGGCACGCCCGAATACATGTCGCCCGAACAAGCCAAGGGCGAGCGCGTGGATGCCCGCTCCGATCTCTACACTCTCGGCATCATTTTTTATGAGTTGCTCACGGGTAACACGCCCCACCGCGCGGACACAGCCTTGGCCACCCTTCTCAAGCGCACGCAGGAGCGCGCTCGCCCGCCCATCGAGCACGATTCCACGATTCCGCAGGGCATCAGCGACGTAGTAATGAAGTGCCTGGAAATCAACACGGACAATCGCTATTCCAGCGCGCGAGAGATTCTCGAAGATCTGGGGCAGGAGACGCGCACCGGCACGCGCTTGCGCCCACCCTCCGTTGCGGGCACGACGACAACGACGGCAACGCAGGTCCCGGCCGCCGGCTTGTTGCAGCGCTATGGGAAATGGATCGCCGGAATCGGCGTCGCGCTGGTCCTGATTACGATTGTCGTGATATTCCGCGGGAATATCTTTCCCGGCGGCAAAGGTGTTCCGGGCGGTACGGCCTCGCTGGCAATCTTGCCGTTCCGCAACGGTTCGGGAGATGCTTCGCTCGATTGGCTCGGGCCTGGCCTGGCGGAAATGCTGAGATCCGATCTCAGCCAGTCACCCGATCTCACGATGGTTTCTCCCGACCGGCTGCACGACATTCTGCGGGACTTGCGGATCACTCCGAACTCCGACATTGACCCCGCCACGCTCCGCCGCGTCTCACAATTCACGAATGCCAACACAGTCGTCACGGGCCAATACTTCAAGCTGGGAGAGCAGATTCGAATTGAGGCCACCCTTCAGGACTTGCAGCACCAGAAGAATTATCCGATCAAGGTCGAGGCTCCCAACGAAAAAGACCTCCTGGGAATCGTGGACAAGCTCGCCCAGTCCATCCATAGCAATCTCGCAGCGAAGTCCATCTTTGCTAAGCAGACGGAAACAAAGCCTTTTGATCTCTCGTCCAAGAATGTGGACGCTGTGCGGAATTACACGGAAGGACTCGAACTGAACCGTCAGGGCAATTACCTCGACGCGCTGAAGAAATTCCAATCGGCCACCCAGGCGGACCCGAACTTCGCGCTCGCCTACTCCGGGATGGCGCAGACCTACGCGAAGCTGGGTTACGACAAGGACGCCGAGAAGAACTCAGCAAAGGCCGTGGATCTGAGCGAAAACCTCCCGGCGCAGGAGCGCTACCGGATCGTTGCCAGCAACGCGAAACTCGAGAACAACTTTGACAAAGCCATTGAAGCCTATGAGAACTTGCTCAAACTCTCGCCAAACGATCTCAAGGTGAACTTCGACCTGGCCGCACTCTACGAAGACAAAGGCGCGCTCGACCAGGCCCACGATTACTACGCCAAAGTGCTGGCGAACGACCCGAAATACGTGGATGCCCTGCTCGCCATTGGCCGTGTGGAGATCAAGCGTGGCAATTCGCAAGGCTCCCTCGATTCTCTGAACCGCGCCCTCAGCCTCTCCATCGAACTGAACAATCAGATGGGCAAAGCCACCGTTCTCCAGGCGCTCGGCATCGCTTATCGCTTGCTGAACCGGCCCGATGATGCGCTGCAGAACTACCAGCAGTCGCTGGCCATCAAGCGCCAGATCGGCGACAAGCGCGGCGCGGCCGCGAGCCTGGGTGAAATCGCCGTCACCGAGCAGTCACAGGGGAAATTGGACGCCGCGCAGCGGGATTACCAGGAAGCGCTCAAGGTCGAGCAGGAGATCGGCGACAAGAGCGGCATGGGCATCACGCTCATGAGCCTCGGCTGGCTCGACTACAACCGCGGCAAGTACGAAGAAGCCCTGAAGACCACGAAGCAGTCGCTGCAGATCCAGCAAGAGACGGGGAACGAAGATTATCAGTCGCACTGCCTCAACAACATCGGCGCCATCCTGGTTGCGAAGGGACAGTACGACGACGCGCTCACTTATTATCAGCAGGCGCTTCAGCTCCGCGAGAAGCTGAAGAATCCCGGCGATATCGCCGAAACACAGCAAAACCTCGCCGAGACCAGCGCCAAACTCGCTCAATATGAACAGGCCCTGGGGTACTATTTGCGCGCGCTGGACCTGGCGCGCAATGCCAGCGATTCCCGCCTCGCGGCCATCATTTCCTCGAACATGGGGACGCTCTTTGCCTACCAAGGCCGCTTCGGCGCCGCGCTCAGCTCCAGGCAGGACGCACTGAAGGCCTTCCAGCAGCTTCAGGACCGCACGACCGCGATGGCGGAGGTAGTCGGCGGATATGGTGCGTCGCTCAGCCTGCTTGGCCGCGGCGAAGAAGGAAGAAAGAGTCTCGATGAAGCAGTCAAACTCGCCCGCGATCTGAAAGCCGATTCCATACTGGCGCAACTTCTCGCCGGCCAGGGCGACAGCTTTTTCTACGGCGGCAATTTCAAGGCCGCCCGGCCGTTCTATGAACAGTCTCTTCAAATCGCCCAGCGGATCTCGGATCACGATCAGAGTTTGAATGCGAAGCTCGCGCTCGCGCGGCTGGCCGTGAAGGAGGGCCGCAACGCGGAGGCCATCGGCACGCTGAAAAAGCTGGCGCAGGAAGCGGACAGCTCACGGCTGAAATACGCTGCCACGGAATGCTCGGTCTATCTGGGCGAGGCTTTGTTGAATTCGAAGAACTACTCTGCCGCTAGGCAGGAACTCGAAGGAGCGGTGAGGAAGAGCGAGAGCCTCGGCTTGAAGGCGCTTCTCGTCAGAAGCGATTACTTGCTGGCAGTTGCGCTTCGCGCCACCGGCGATCAGTCCGGAGCGACGCGCCGCTTCCAGGACGCCTCGAAGCTCTTCGAAGAAATGCGTCAGGAATCGCACAGCGACGCGTTGCTCAAGCGTGCGGACTTGAAGCAGATTGCCGAAAATCCCGCCGGGCCATCCACGAAATAGCCGGCAAAAAAAGAGCCGGGCCACGTGGACCCGGCTCTGTCAATCAATTTCCCAACATTCCCGCCGCCGCAATCGCGCGGCGAACGTCTCTCCGGCTCGCCGTCTAGAACGAGCCAGGGGTCCCCTACGGCACGACCTTGAAGACCGTCGTGACGATTGGAGAATTGTTGGTGGTGAACACGTACGACAAGCTGTACGTGCCGACCGGCAGCCCGTGCACCTTGATGAGCCCGAAATACGTGTGCAGGAACAGCGCGCCATTGATGTTAGGCGTTACGACATTGTTCGGATTGGTGATGGGAATAAAACTTGGCGAAATCTGCGAGAGCGAGACCACGACCTTAGCATTGTCCACGAAGGGCCCTGTCTTGCAGTTGCCCGTCGAGAGCGCTAGACGGAACGAAAGCAGGATGAAGTCGTCGTCATCGAACTTCGGCGCGATTGCCAGGTCCAGAGTGTTCTTCAACGGGAACTGGAAGCCGCAGAATTTTGCGGCCTTGTCTGTGCCAGTCGTCGACGTCAGAACCCCCGAGTTCACCAGGAAGAACTTCGAGAAGTGCGGCACTCCTCCGCCAACGGCGCCGTCTCCGGGAACCGGCCCGCCAAGGGGGTAGATACCCGTCGTAGTGTCCACCACGCAACCAGCCGGCGTATTGTCACACTGAATCAACCGCGGGTTCGTGAAGGCGGTGGGATCGGTGAATGCTCCGATAAGAGCAGAAGTCGGTGTGCAGCCTCCCACTCCGGGATCAACCTGATATACCGTGGCGAACCCTGCCTCTCCTAGATAGGGAATCAACGTAGTGGGGCTCGGCAAGCCGAGGCCCGGGATCAGAGGAGTGAGAGAAGCAGGAGGAGTCTGAGTGCCCTTCACGGACACTGTGCAGCTACCGGTGGCGTTGAGTTGGTAGGAGGTAAATCCAAAGTTGAAGACTTTCGAAGTTGTGAACGTCGCAGTCTTCGTCACGGTGCTCGTCGGCGGCAGCGCGATTCCGATGGCAGCTACCGGCTCGTCGTAGGGCTCGCTCGGGGGAGTAGGCATTGTAGCAACCAACGCGGGAGTGCCTGCACAGGAAGCGGGATTGACTGTCCAAATCTTGCCGGTGTTCAAGGGATCGAGCGAGTCTTCTGAATCAAGTTGGGAGGTCGCGACGTAGAGGGTATCGTCCGCGGAGAACTTGATGAAGTACGGCTGGTCGCCGCCCGTGAAGATACCGCAATCGCTGATAAACGTTCCCGTCGAGCTGAATCGCTGAACCCGGTTCGAATTTGTCTCCACGCCTTTGTTGGCGATGAAGATATCCCCGGTGCTGCTCCGCGCGATTCCGGTCTGGTTGTTGAGTCCGGAGGCAATCTGGCTTGCCGAGGCGAAAGAAGGGGCGGCGGAAAGGAAAAGTTTGCCGCTGGAGAAATCGCTGATCAGCAGGTCGCCATTGTTCGCGTGCGTGAGGCTGGAATCGCGGCCGAAGCCGCTTCCGCTCAGTTGAGCGCCCGAGAGGACAAGCGTCGGCGACGCCGGCAAGCTCCCCGCCAGGCTCGCTGCGGAGAACTTCCATACGCCTGAGCCCAGGAATTCATCGACAACATAGAAGTCACCCGTCGAACTGAAACGCCCGCACTGCGGATTGTGAGGCCCGGAAGTGAGGTACGCGAAGACAGTTTCGATGATCGGGCCGGACGGATTCACGCGATAGACGATTCCGTTGGTCGGATCGCAGACGAACAGTCTTCCATCCGGCCCATACTCGATCCCCTCCAAGGTGTGACCGGCGATCGTCGCCACTATTGCAAACGGGCCCGACGGAGTCGTGAAGCTGTAAATGTCACCGCCAGTACCGTCTGTGACGTAAATCTTCGCGGGCACTTGCTGCGCGAATGCCTGGCTGCAGAACAGCAGAACTCCCAAGATCAAAAGAAGCGTGCGAAATCGCTGCATGGCTCGATCCTCCTTCGCCGATGCTGGCACGGTTATACCGGCCAGGAAAATCTTGATTGTCGGGCTGGCTCCGAGAGCTGGGGAGAGCCACCTGTCTATGAGAACGGCTGGACCCTCTGCTGACAACTGGGCACTCAAACTTGTGATGCGGTCCCGCCTTCCTGATGCACGTCGTCACACACGGACTGCCGCGCATTTTCTCTGGCAAGTAAACCTGTGTCAAGATGAAAGAGAGTGAGCAACGGGAGTCGGCAGTGCGACGAGTCATCGGGTACTGTAAGTACTGAAGTCTGGGTCTGAATAGGCGATTCGGCTGAGTCGGTGAATTCACTCAGAGATTCCTTGCGACCAGGCTCGCAAAACTTCCTCATTCCCCGCACCATCCTCAGCATCCTTTGCAATTGTTTCTCTTCTGCATCGTCGGTGCACGCGGCTCGCCGCCTCCGAATTCCCGTCCGCTCTTTACTCCGCACCCCCGCTGCGCTAGCATCCCTCTGCAAGTTCGCCACTCTCGCACCGGAGGCGGCCATGCACGCACGGCTCCTTCAGTTCCATATCCTCCCCGGCAAAATGGACGAATTCACGACTTCGCTGCAATCTTTGATCCCCTTGATGCACGAGCAGCCGGGCTTCCGCGGTGTTCTCGTCCTGCGCGCCGACGCCGGCAGCAAGCCCGAGGCCCAGGTGATTTCCCTCTGGGATTCGCTCCAGGATTTGCTGGCGAGTGAAAACAGCATGTATTTCTATCAGGGAATCTCACGCGTGCTGGGCTGCGCCGAAGGATTTCCCGCCATTCGCGAGCAGGAAGTCCTCGTCAGCGAATTCAGTTCTGCCCTGCCCAGGCACTTTGAGGCTTGACCCATCGTTCTGGTGCTCGCGATTCGGATCGCCATTCCGCGTCTACCATCTCCGGCAGCTTTCACAGGATCCTTTCCTTTTTCACGGCTTTTCCTGCGCGGGCTTCGTTTTGTGGAGAGAAGAATCGAGTTCCACGCGCGCTTGCCGCAGCAGCGCGGCGTTTTTCTGCAGCTCGCGCACGAGAATCTGCGCCTGGGCTTCGGCCAGCTTCCAATTTCCCGCTTCGGCCGCTTCCGTCAGCCCGGGCAGTTCGAGGTGCGCGTAGGTGTACCGCGCGGCGTAGAGAGTGTGCTTAAACCACGGCCTCCCCGGAATTCCGTCCGGGTCGAGCCAGTTCCGCTCCACTTGCATGATTTGATGATTCAGGCGCGCCGCCGTCGCGGAATCCAATTCGCCCGTCGTCAACGCCCGCATGATCGCGTCATCTAATTCGCGCCCAGGCTTTTCAAAGTCCGTCACGCCGGCGAGCAGCTGCTTCAAGTCAGCATGCAGCCCGAATTTCGTTCTCTGTTCCAATTCTTTCACGAACTCCCGGAGCTCTTCTCCGTAAAACTCGAAGTTGTAGGGAAGCACTTCCGCATTCGCTAGCCGCAAGGCCACCGTGCCCCACAGTACCGACATCAGCGCGTGGTAGCGGTATCCGGGATCGCCGAAATGATTCATCCAGTAGAAATCGTCATACCCCGAGTGATACACGCCGTACGGCCCCGCAAACGTCAGCCCCATCGTCGGGATGCCGAGAAAATTCAAGAACACGGTGTGATCCGATCCGCTCCCGATGCGCGTGTTCACAAGATCAGCATCCGCAACGGTCTTCTTCATTTCTTTTCCGCGTGATTCTTTCCATTCCTCGTACAACGTCTTCCCCGAAGGCGCTTCCAGCGTCCGGCTCACTTCCACCAGTAGCGGCGCAAGCGATGCCACTGCGTCGCCCTGAAAATTTTTCCCCGACGTCGCCTCGTCCACGTTCAAATACGCCACCGCTTTCTGCTTGAGTTCGTCCGCATATTGCTCGCCCCATTCGGTCGAGCCCGTCAGCGCGTACTCTTCGCCATCCCAGCTACAGACCACCAGCGTGCGCCGCGGCCGGACGCCTTGCTGCTTCAGCGCGCCCAGCGCGCGCGTCAGTTCCATCATCGCCGCCGTGCCGCTCGATGGATCCACGCCGCCAAACGCCCACGCGTCGCGATGATTTCCCATCACCACCCATTCCTCCGGCAGCTCCGCGCCGTGAATGCGCGCCTCCACCACGTAGTACGGCTCGACTTGCGTGTCCATGTCCACTTTCAAATGCACTTTCACGCGCTCACCGCCCAGGTGATACTTCAGCGGCAATCCGCCTTGCCACTGCCGGGGCGCCGCCCGCCCGTCCATGTGTTCGAGCAGCGGCTTCGCATCGTGCCACGACAGCGGCACGCCGATAATTTTTGGCAGCGAGACGGCGTCCGCCGCCGGTATCCGCATCGCGCCCGGCACCGACGCCCACCCCGGCGTCTGCGGATCGCCCGGCACCATGAAATCGTACGTGATGGCGCCGCGCTGGATGTGGCTCTCCGGCCCCCACGGGCCATCGGGGAAAACTTTGCCTTGCTTGTAGCCGTCCTCCGCCGGGTCGGAATAAATCAGGATCGCCGCGGCGCCCTCGCGTTCTGCCGTCAGCGCCTTGAAGCCG
>JBGQEW010000048.1:0-16544 GCA_041496565.1 Terriglobia bacterium
CGGCAAAGTCGGCGCCGTCGCCGTGGCCGCGATGCAGGGCCGCGTTCATTTCTATGAAGGCTATCCGCTCAAGGAAGTGATTTTTCCCATGCGCGTCTTCGCGCGGATGGGGATTCGCGCGGCCATTCTGACCAACGCCGCCGGCGGCATCAACACCGAATTCGAGCAGGGCGCACTGGTCGTGATTCGCGACCACATCAATTTGCAAGGCTCGAATCCACTGATCGGCACGAACGACGACCGATTTGGCCCGCGTTTTAACGACATGACGCAGGCGTATTGGAAACAGTATCGGGAAATCGCGCTCGAAGAAGCGCTGCGCCTCAAGCTCAAGGTGTTCGAAGGAGTGTACGCGGCGCTTTCCGGGCCGAGCTATGAGACGCCGGCGGAGATTCGCTCCCTCAGGACCATCGGCGCGGATCTGGTGGGGATGTCCACCGTGCCGGAAGTGATTGCGGCGCGCCACATGGGAATGCGCGTGCTGGGGATCTCCTGCGTGACGAACATGGCGGCGGGAATTCTCGACGTCGTCATCAATCACCAGGAGGTGCTCGAGACGGGCGAGCGGGTGAAGGGGCAATTCATGGCGCTGCTGCGCGCGATTCTGCCGCGCATGGCCAAGGACGTGCAATGATCCCGGTCCTTGTGGCATTCTGAGCCCGCCGAGAGGAGTTTTACGAAATCCGATTGAGTGCTTGATGAGCGACTACGAAAAATTGATCGCGGCGGCCACGCAGGCGCGCGAAGCGGCGTACGCGCCCTATTCGAATTTCCGCGTCGGAGCGGCGCTGCGCGCGAAGTCGGGACGCATCTACTCGGGATGCAACGTCGAAAATGCCACCTATGGCCTTACGGTGTGCGCCGAGCGCGTGGCACTGCTGAAAGCGATTTCGGAAGGGGAGCGCGGCTTCGAGGCCATCGCGGTTGTGACCGACTCGGATATTCTCACGCCGCCGTGCGGCGCCTGCCGGCAGCTCACCTGGGAGTTTTGCGGCGATATTCCGGTAATCCTGGCAAACCTGAAGGGCAAAGTAGAACAAGAGACCACCGGGAAACTGCTGCCTCGGCCGTTTGATTCGTCGTTCCTGTGAGATTTGAAACCACAGTTGAACGCAGATAAACACCGAAAAGTGCACGAAGAACAAGAAACAACAGGGAAGCACGTTTCTAAGATAAAGGCACGTTCAGGCGTGACATCGCTTCGCATCGTCGATCCCCGAATCGAATCGAAAAAAGGAATGAACATGCTCAATTGCCTGTCTGTGAGACAGTCCGCATCGCTCCTGCTTTTGCATTTGTGTTTGTCGGCATTCGTCTGTGGTTTCGCGATTTCCCTGCGCGCGCAGAGCGCGCCGGCGAAGGAGCATGCCGACCTGCTCATTTCTGGCGGTACCGTGGTGACGATGGACGGCTCGCGGCGAATTTTCGAAGATGGTGCAGTGGCGGCGCGCGGCGACACGATCGTTGCTGTGGGGACGCGCGCGGAGATTGAGGCGCGCTTTGATGCGGTTCGCCGGTTTGATGCGAGCGGCAGAATCGTCATGCCGGGATTGATCAACGGACACCAGCACGCTGCCATGACGCTGTTTCGCGGCCTGGCCGATGACCTGGAGCTGAACGAATGGCTAAACAAGTATGTTTTCCCGGCCGAGGCGCGAAACGTTACGAAAGATTTCGTCACCTGGGGCACGCGGCTCGGAGTGCTCGAAATGCTCCGCGGCGGGACGACAACTTACGCCGATATGTATTACTTCGAAGACGAGGTCGCGCGTGTCACGAAGGAAGCAGGCATGCGCGCCGTGCTCGCCGAAACGGTGCTCGATTTTCCTGCGCCGGATAACAAGACGGTGGCTGAGGGATTGGCGTACACGGAAGATTATCTCAAGCGCTGGAAAAGCGACTCCCTCATCATCGCCGCTGTGGGACCGCACGCGATTTACACGTGTTCGGAGAAAACGCTGCAGGACTTGGCGGCGCTCGCGCGGCGCTACCATGCGCCGATTATCATACACATGGCCGAAGCGCCATTTGAGATCGATCAAAGCCGCGCGAAGCACGGCTTGACGCCTGTTCGGTATCTCGAGCGCATCGGCGTGCTTGGGCCGGACGTGATCGGAGCGCACTGCATTTGGGTGGATGCCGGTGACATCGCGCTGCTCGCCCAGCACGGCGTCGGCTGTGTGCACAATCCTTCGAGCAACATGAAGACAGCTTCCGGCGTGAGCCCGGTGGTGGACATGCTCGCGGCCGGCGTGCGCGAAGGCCTGGGCACCGATGGCGCCGCCAGCAACAACGACCTCGACATGTTCAGAGAGATGGACCTGGCGGCGAAGTTGCAAAAGATCTCCCGCGGCGATCCGCGCGCCCTGCCCGCCCAGCAAGTGGTGGAGATGGCCACGATCGGCGGCGCTCGCGCGCTCCACCTGGAAGAGCAGATTGGCTCGCTGGAAGCCGGCAAGAAGGCCGACCTGATCTTGATCCGCACCGATGCGCCGCATGCGACGCCGCTGTACGGCGTTTACTCGCAGCTTGTCTACGCGCTCAAAGCTTCGGACGTGGATACGGTGATCATCGGCGGCCGCCCGGTGATGGAAAACCGCAGGATGCTCACGCTCAACGAAAGCGAAATCCTCGCCAAGGCGCACGAATACGCGAAAAAGATCACCGCCTCGCTCGCCACCGGAACTTCAAAGCCGTAGCGGCCCTATCGCCTCAAGCCCTACGAATCCTTGCGGAGTTCGTTGCGCTGCCGGTGCAGCTTGATGGCGTTGGAACGCAGGACATCAGGGATATTCTTGTTCGCGGTCAGGAGCTTCAGGTCGCGCGCCGTGAGCCGCGGCAAAATGTGCAGCGAGATCTCCAGCGGCGACTTCGGATTCGCCACCAGGTTTCGCACGATTGTGTAGTTCTTCATGTAGTTGCGGTTGGCCGAGATCACCCGCAAGACTTCTGCCGTCAGGCTACTCATTGCCGCGAAGCCTTCCACTTCCGTCACGGTCAAACGCGCCGATTGCAGCACGGCGCGTTGCACCACTTTGTTCGGATCGCGAATCAGCATGATGCGCTCTTCACGGCCGCCCTTGAGCGCAAGCTGGATGCGCTCGACCACCGTCATTCTCGCAAGCCTCTGCAGCAGCGTTCGCCGCTTGGCGAGGTCCGGTTCGATGGCGGCGGCCGCTTCCTCGAGTTCCCGCTCGATGCCCGGCCCCCTCTGTAGCTCTTGGACCAACTCGCGTTGTTCAGCCGTCAGCACGTGGCAGCGATCGAGCAGCGCGATCAGAATCGGCTCACGCGATAGCCGGTCGAGATTCTCGAGCAGGGCTTGCGCACCGAACTGAGTCAGGCTCCGCGAAACCCGGACGAGGACCTCCGCGGTGCACAAGGGATTCTTCGCAAGTGAATCGGCGATGCCCGGTTTCTCTTGGAGATTTTCCGCGCAGTAGGCGAACAGCTCAGGGGCAGCGTCGGGGCGCGAAAGGGCAGCCAGGAAACCTTCGAGGGGTTGCGATTGCAAAGCAAGGGCGGCGCGCTCGCGGAAAGCGCTATCTCCTGTGAGCACAGCCAGCAACTCCACGCGGTCTTCGGGGGAGAGCCCCGCGCCCCCCGAGCAGACAGCCAGCTTGCGTTCGAACCTGGCTTTGCCGGAGCGAATCTCGGCGCGCAACTCCGCGCTAATCCCGACCTCCCTGCGCCAGCTTCACGTCTTTCCGCGTCAACGTGATGCTACCGGGCTGGCCCGGTGGTCCGAGGGGCGGTTGAATCTGGCTGTTCAGCTCCAGCACAAGCGCGCTTGCCTCGCTGGACGTCACGTCAAAGCGGTCACGCGCTTTGAAGAGCCGAGACTGATCGGCGGCGAATTTGCCGTTGAAGATAGTTCTGCCGTCCGCCACCACCTTCACCAGCGTCGGCTTTCCCGCCTGCACTTTCAATTCAAGCAAGGCCGGATTGCTCTCTGCGGGATCGGATGATGCCGCCGATGCCGGTGATTTCGCGCCGGAGGCGACGAGTGGAGGCCCAGGCGGCTGCGATGTTGGTGACTGAATCGCCGGCGACTTGCCCGGCTTGCGCCAGGACTTCACCATCGGGCCGAAGCGGCGATACCCGAACCACCCTCCCGCGGCCAACAGGGCGAGCACCAAGAGGACAAGCAGGGGTAGCAGCCACCGGCGGGGCGCCGAGCCGGAATTTGTCCACACCGCCACTTCGGGCTTGTCGTTAGTGGTCAAGGCGTATTCGGCGATCAGACTTTCTTCATCGAGCCCGAGAAAGTGCGCCATGGCGCGGATGAAGCCGCGGTTGAATATCCCGCCTGGAAGGTCATCCCATCGCTCACTCTCGAGCGCTTCCAGGAAGCGGACGCTGATCCGCGTGGCCGTGGAGATCTCTTCGAGAGAGACGCCACGCATCTCCCGCTCGCGCCGGAGGTGTTCGCCGAACGGTGTTGTCACCATTTTGAGGGACTTCCTTGAAAATATAGGCGGGCGTGGCGCGGGTGTCAATCATCGTGCCGCCCGCGCCTTGCGAGCCGTCGCGGCCGGGAGCCGCCTGGGACCAGATTGTCTCTTCGACACGCAGCTCGCGGCAGCCGTTGCCGTGGGTGAAACCGGTTATCTATAATGCCAGCGGATGCGTCCAGGCCTCTGGTATTCAGTAATCGAAGCACCTACAGGATCGGAACGGAACGTGGCCGAATCGAAGCCTTTCAACGGAATCGAACGACGCCGCAACCCAGCCGTCCGGCTGGACCCGCGGAACTTCCATGAAATCGCGGTCTTCCACGAACTTGGCAAAGCGATTACCTCCTCTCTCCAGCTCGATCAGGTTCTGCGCACGATCATGGAGAAAATTAACGAGGTATTGCGCCCTGACACCTGGTCGCTGCTCCTGATGGACCAGGAGAAGCAGGAGCTTTACTTCGAGATCGCCACGGGAACGGGGGCGGGCGCGCTCCGCGACGTCCGCGTCCCGGTGGGACAAGGCATTGCCGGGTGGGTCGCGAAGTCAGGCGAGGCGGTCGTGGTGCCGGACACGAGCAAGGACTCCCGGTTCTTCGCGCAAGTGGACGAAAAGACAAAGATGGAGACGCGCTCGATCGTGGCCGTGCCGGTGCGCTTCCGCGAACAGAGCCTCGGTGTCATCGAGCTGATCAACTGCGTTGGGCCGGAGGGCTTCAGCTCGCGCGACATGGCGCTGCTCGAAGCGCTGGCCGATTACGCGGCAATCGCCATCGAGAATGCGCGCCATGTCAACCGCATCCACGAGCTGACCATTACCGACGATTGCACCACGCTCTACAACGCCCGGCACATGAATTTGATTCTCGACACCGAAATCTACCGCTCGCAGCGGTATTCCTTCGAGTTCTCCCTGCTCTTCATTGATCTGGACCGCTTCAAGAACGTGAACGACACCCACGGCCATCTGGTCGGCTCAAAGCTGCTCGGTGAAATTGGCACCGTGGTGAAGAACAATTGCCGCCTGATTGATTATGCCTTCCGCTACGGCGGCGATGAATTTGTTGTTCTGCTTCCACAAACCTCGAAGGAAAACGCCTGCCGTGTGGCCCAGCGGCTCCACAGACTGATTCGCGATACAGTCTGGCTGCAGGATTCCGGTTTGAAGGTGAATATCACGGCGAGCGTCGGCGTGGCTTCGTTTCCCACCGATTCGAAAACGAAAGTCGAACTCCTGCACCTCGCCGACGAGGCGATGTATTCGGTAAAGAATACGACGCGTGACAGCGTCGCCGCTGCCGGCCTCGGCGTGATTCCCATTCCGCACCCGTAGCAGGTTCCCCCAAGAAGAAAGGAACGGATCAGCAATCCGCTTCTCTTGGTATTCCTGCTTTGAGGCGCGGGTCCATTCCAAATTTCTCGCCAAGGCAGAAGTTCTGCTGGAAGAGCCGTTTCGCTTGCTCCCAACGACGCCGGCAGCCTCGCGCGATTTCCACAGTGCGCGTGGAACTCGCGGGACAAGTCAGCTTGCTTCACATGGATGGGCGTGCTAGTCTGCGCCTGACTTTTTCCTCGCAGTCGCGTCAGGCTGCGGGCAAGTGCGCAAGCAAGGTGAGGGATTTCCATGGCGAATGAAGCGTTGGGGATGATCGAGACGAAAGGACTGGTCGGCTCGATCGAGGCTGCCGACGCGATGGTGAAAGCCGCCAACGTGATCCTGATCGGCAAAGAGTACATCGGCTCGGGCTACGTCACCGTGATGGTGCGAGGTGACGTGGGCGCGGTGAAGGCCGCAACCGATGCCGGCGCAGCCGCGGCGCGGCGTGTCGGCGAACTCGTGGCAGTACACGTGATCCCGCGGCCGCACGAGCACGTAGAAAAGATTCTGCCCGGGGGCGGCCATCCCCCTGAGGGTTCGAAGAAGTAACACGGGCTCCGGTGTCCGGCGCTTCGCCGGCGGAAAGACCGGAAGCAAGGTAAAGCGCTTTGAGTTTGCGCGACCCTGACCTAATTTCCATCCAAGAAGCTCGCCAATTGCTGGAACGCGCGAGCGAGGCCCAGCAAGAATTCGCCACGTTTTCACAAGCGCAGGTGGACGCCGTCGTGGACGCTTGCGCGGAAGCTGCCACGGCTGCGGGCGAGCCGCTTGGGCGGATGGCCGTGGAAGAAACCGGCTACGGCAACGTTCCCGACAAGATCATCAAGAATCGCTTCGCGTCGGTGGACGTGCACCGCGCGATTCGCGGAATGAAGACGGTCGGAATTCTGCGCGAGGACCGTGAGAAGGGTGTACTGGAAGTCGCGAGTCCGGTCGGGGTGGTCGCGGCCGTGATTCCCTCGACGAATCCCACTTCGACGGCAATCTACAAGACACTCATCTCGATCAAGGCGCGCAACGCGATTGTCCACAGCCCTCATCCTTCGGCCATGCGGTGCATTTGCGAGACGGTGAGCGTGCTTGATCGCGCGGCGTTGCGCGCAGGCGCGCCTGAGGGCCTGATCAGTTGCTTGCAACATCCGACGATGCAGGGCACGCAGGAATTGATGCGCCATCGCCTTACAGGCGTGATCCTGGCGACCGGCGGCACGGGACTCGTGCGCGCCGCATACAGCTCCGGCAAGCCGGCCTACGGCGTCGGCCCCGGCAACGTCCCTGCTTACATCGAACGCACGGCGAACGTGCACAAAGCCGTGGCGGACATTATTGCGGGAAAGACGTTCGACTACGGCACGATCTGCTCTTCCGAGCAGGCCGTTGTCGCGGACGAGGCCGTACGCGATCAGGCGCTCGAGGAATTTCGCCAGCAGGGCGCGTATTTCTTGACCCCGGAGGAAATTCAGAAGCTGGGCGCAATTGTGATTTCGGCCGGGACATTCACTCCGAATCCGAAAATCGTCGGACGGCCCGCGACGATGATTGCGGAAATCGCCGGTATCAAAGTGTCCGCGGCGACGCGCGTGCTGATCGCAAGACTCGACGCCGTCGGCCGCGAGCATCCCCTTTCCGCCGAGAAGCTTTCGCCGATTTTGGCATTCTATTCCGCGGCAAACACGGCCGCTGCGATCGACCTCTGCACGCGGATCTTGCGCTTCGGCGGCCTCGGTCATACTTGCGCGATTCATTCGCAAAACGAAGCGGCAGTGCGCGAATTCGGCCAGGCCGTTCCCGCGTTCCGCGTCGCCGTGAATACCTCGGCGGTGCACGGTTCGATCGGCTATTCGACGAATTTGTTCCCGGCGATGACGCTGGGCTGCGGCGCTCCCGGCGGCAACATCACGTCCGACAACATTGGCCCGCAGCACCTGATGAACGTGAAGCGGATTGCCTGGGAATCACGCGCCATTGAGCACCGCACAATTCCCGCTGACCGGCGAATGATTGCAGACGTAGCGCCCGGTCCGGAGAAGGCGGTCGCGGTTGCAGCCGCGGCATCCTCCGGCGCGGCTTCGGGAGCCGCTGTGCCCGACCGTCAGACGATTGCGCGCATCGTCGAACATGTGCTCGCTGAGCGCGGCATCCCGCGCGGCGCGGCCGCCGGGGCGGGGGCAACGCCAGCGCCTGCGAATGCAATTCCAGGCTCGACGAAAGCTGCCGCACCTCTCAATCTCGGCGCAGCTGCTGCGAGTGGTGCGGCGACCGCTCCCGCGGTTTCGAGTGCCGCCCTGTCCGCAGCAACGGCGCCTTCCAAGATGGGCTCACCTGTTGCTGTTCCGGTGAGCTCCGCGAAGCCAGAAGCCGCGAAGGCGGCAGCAGCTACAGAGCTCCCACAGGTGCAAGTTTCCCCGTTCGTGAGCGAAAACGACGTCCGCATGGCAATCACACGCCGCGAAAAAATCTTCATCGGTCCGAGGACAATTGTTACGCCCTCCGCGCGCGATCTCGCCTCCGACAACGAAGTGTTCGTGGAAACGCAGCCTGCGCTCACGACTGGCGGCGCGAGGAATACTCGCTTCGATTAGTTCTAAAATCATTCACCTTCGTTGTCATTCAGCGGTTGCACGCGCATGTCTCAACTCTGCTCCACAGATCTCGCTGAGGAATTATCCCGTCGGCATGGAAGACGAAATTCGGTCCACACGAAATGCAGCGCCGGCCGTAGAATAAGGCTCTGAATCCTTAGGAGCTGTCTCGGTGCGAACGACGGAAGCTGCGCGATACGCCCGCTGGTCCGCCACGGTTGCCGCACTGATTGTGGTCGTAGTGGCCGGAGTCTACGTCGGCCGTGTGTGGCGTGAAGCAAAGGTGCGCCGAAACGCGCCTCCGCCGGTGCCCGCGGCAGTGCAGCAGCGGTCCGCGGAATTCTCGTTCTCCAAGGTGGAAGGGAACCGCACCCTCTTCACCGTTCGCGCGTCCCGCGCCACCGAATTCAAGGATCAGAACAATAGCGTGCTCGAAGACGTCTGGATCACGATCTACGGCCGGCAGAGCAACCGCTACGACAACATTCACGCGCAACAGTGCAATTACGAGCCTTCCTCGGGCCGCGTCGTCTGCCAGGGGGATGTGCAAATCGACCTCGAAAGTTCCGAGGAGGCGCGGCAAAGCGAGAGTCATCGCATCATCCACTTGGCGACGAAGAACATTTCCTTCAACCGCGACACGGGGGAGGTGGCGACCGAGGAGCCAGTCGAATTTCGTTTTCCCTCCGGCGAAGGCCGCGGCACCGGCATCGTCTATCGCTCGCGCGAAGAACAAGTGCGGCTGTCGCGCGATGTCGAGCTAAAGATTTCGCAGCGCTCGGCTTCGGCTCCTCCGGTCATTTTCACAGGCAGCAGCTTGGAATTCCGCCGCGACGAGAGTGCGATGCACCTGTTGGGGCCGGTCCGGGCTCAGCAGGGCGAGCGGGAGCTCACCGCGGGGAGCCTGACTATCGAACTCGATGCGCATCTGCGTGCGCGGCGGGCTGTCGCGATTGGCAAACCCGAGCTTCGCAGCACTTCTCCTCAAGAACAGGCGACCGTGACGGCTGAATCCTTTGTCGCCCAGCTTGATCCGGAGGGATGGATCGAACAAGTCACGGCCGAATCCGGCGTGCGCGCCAGCCGAACCCACCCGGCCGGGCACGATAATTTCGAAGCCCAGCACGTAGACATTTCGATGGAGCCGAAGCTAAACCAGCCTCGGCAGATGACGGCCACCGGCAATGTAAAAGCCGCATCGCAGGAGAAGGAGGAAACGCGACGACTGGAGACGGCTGTGCTCGAACTTCGCTTCACTGGAGGAGGCCTAACGGACGGTTCCCCGCGTCCGCGCCGGATCGAGAGCTTCGAAACAAAGGCCCCCGGCACGATCGAAACCAAGGCACCGGGTGAATCCACGCGGATCCACGCGGGCGGGTT
Source organism: Terriglobia bacterium (assembly GCA_041496565.1). Taxonomy (GTDB): domain Bacteria; phylum Acidobacteriota; class Terriglobia; order Acidiferrales; family UBA7541; genus JBGPTK01. Next base: position 9,795 of record JBGQEW010000048.1, read on the forward strand.
CACTGCCGCTTTTGCGGCGAACGGTCGGATGGAACAACTCCTGGGCCGGTCCGGCGTGGCAATCGACAGGCAGCTCGGCAACGGGGCGCCGCAGACCAGCACAGCGGACAATTTGGCATTGAGGTTTGGCCCCGGCAGGGACTGGTCCGACATGGAAGAAACGGGCCATGTGAAGCTCCAACAGGGCGGTCGGACAGCACACGCGGGGCACGTTCTCCTCGTGCGCGCCACGGACTTGCTCACGCTGGATGATTCGCCCAAGGGTGCGGGCAGGTCCTTTCCGAGCGAGAGGCCTTCGGTGGCTGATCCACAGGGTCAGACGACCGCGGCAACGATCGAGATCAGCCAGCGCACCGGCGACGCGCGCGCGAGTGGCAATGTCGTGACGAGCCTCTACTCGTCTTCGCGCGGTTCGCAGGGAGGCGTGGCGAACTTCGGTCCGGGAATGGCACACATCAGCGCCGACCGGCTAACAGCCGACAATTCGACCGGCCAGGCCGTGTACTCAGGCCACGCCCGATTGTGGCAAGGTGGCTCGGTGATCGAGGCCGAAACAATGGAGTTGTGGAGGTCGGAGCAGCGCCTGGAGGCGCGCAACCGCGTGATTGCGCTCCTGCCGCAGGCGCCGAGCCCGCTGAAGAATCAGACTCAGCAGACGACGAAGCCAATCCTATGGCGAGTCCAGGCCCCGCGATTGCAATACTGGGGCGAGCAGGGACGCGCATTGTTCGAAGGCGGCATACGCGCCCAATCGCAACAGGGTGAGCTGCTGTCTCGAACCCTGGAATTGTTCCTTGCGCCATCGCCACCGGGGGCTGCTTCATCGGGAGGTCAGCGGCAGCTCTCCCGCGGACTGGCGAGAGGCGGCGTGGTGGTGAGACAAGGCGGCCGACAGGGAACGGCGGAGCAGGCGGAATACTTCGCAGCCGATGGAAAATTCGTTCTTTCCGGCGGTCAACCAACCCTAACTGATGCTTCTCGCGACACGACGACGGGGCGTCAATTGACCTTCTTTACTGCGAGTGATACGATTTTAATTGAGTCTGAAACAGGTCTTCGAACACTCACCAAGCATCGAGTCGAGAAATGAAGCCTTATGTTGAAGCTCCAGGCCTCAGAGTTAAACAAGTCGTATCGAGGGCGGAAGGTCGTCGATGATGTCAACGTGGAGATTCAGCAAGGCGAGGTTGTCGGTCTCCTGGGTCCAAATGGTGCCGGAAAGACAACTACTTTTTACATCCTTGTCGGCCTGACGCGTCCTGATTACGGCCGAGTACTCCTCGACAGCGAAGATATCACCGACCTGCCCATGTATCTCCGGGCCCGCAGCGGAATCAGCTATCTTCCCCAAGAGCCTTCGGTCTTTCGCAAACTCACAGTCGAGGATAACCTGCTGGCGGTCTTGGAAACCATCCCGCTGACTCCCGAGCAGCGCCGTGACCGGATTGAGGAGCTACTGGCGCAGATGGGACTCGGAGGCGTGCGGAGTAGCATGGCGCACGTGCTGTCGGGCGGTGAGCGGAGGCGCTTGGAGATCGCCCGCTCGCTAGTGCTCTCACCCTCATTTGTCCTTCTGGACGAACCATTTTCTGGCATTGACCCCCTGACAGTCGTAGACATCCAGAGGATTATCGCGGATCTGAGCGCCGCCGGGATCGGCATTCTGGTGACGGATCACAATGTTCGCGAAACCCTGCGGGTCACACACCGCGCCTATATCATCAATAACGGCAAAATCTTCCGCGCGGGCACGCCGGAGGTGCTTTCGAAGGATCCCGAAGTGCGGCGCGTCTATCTTGGTGAAGGTTTCAGCCTAAACTAGGACCTATGAACTGGCTCTCGCCCAAACTCAGTCTCCGCGTCGCCCAAAAGCAAATCCTTACCCCGGGCCTGGTCCAGATGGTCAGTGTGCTCGCGCTCAACCGGCTCGAGCTGCGCGAGATGATCAATCAGGAAATCATGGCGAACCCGGTTCTCGAAGAGCTGGGTGAAGATGGCCTGGTGGCGGAGAGTTACACGGACGAGGCCTTCCTCAAGGCGGAAACCGAGAAAGTGCCGGAGACCGAAGCCGCCAATCCCTTTGACGAATTCGATTTTGGTTCGTTTTTCACGCAATACCTCGACACCGGCGGCGGCAATCGCAACTCGGAAAGAGAAGAGATTGAGCGGCCCTCGTTCGACAAATTCCTATCCTCACCGCAAAACCTTACCGACCACCTCGCCTGGCAGCTCAGCGTCAGCATCTGTAGCGAGATGGTACGGGAAATCGCCGAGACCATCATCGGCAACCTGGACGAAAACGGCTATTTGACCGCCACGCTCGAGGAGATCGCACAGAACGGACGCTATAGCGCCGAGGATGTCGAGGAAGCCCTGGCCGTCGTGCACGAATTCGATCCCCCGGGGGTGGCCGCACGCGACCTGCGTGAGTGCCTGCTGATGCAGCTTAAAGTTTTAGACCCGCAGAATACGCTGGCGCAGCAGATCGTCTCAGATCACTTGAAGCTCTTGCAGAATAGCCAGCTTAAGGAGATCGCCCGCGCCCTGAACCGCCCGGTGGAACTGGTAAAGCGCGCGGTGGACGTGGTGAAGCGGCTCGATCCCCGGCCCGGCCTGCGTTACAACAAGACGGAAGCGCGCCTGGTGGAACCGGATGTGCAATTTCGCAGGGTGGGCGACGAGTGGCAGGTATTCATGAATGACGAGGACCTGCCGCAGCTCCGCCTGAGCCCTGTCTATCGCCGGCTGCTGGTGCGTGACGCGGCCGATCGCGACGTGCGCAACTACGTGAAGGAGCGCTTCAGCGCCGCGATCCAGTTGATGAAAAACATCGAGCAGCGCAAGCACACGATCTTGAAAGTTTGCGAAGTGATTCTCCGCCGGCAGCGGGAATTCCTGGAATCCGGACCGGATCAGATCAAGCCGATGATGATTAAAGAGGTGGCTGAGGAAGTGGGGGTCCATCCCTCGACCGTCAGCCGCGCCGTCGCCAATAAATACGCGCATACTCCGCAGGGCGTCATCGAGTTGCGGTATTTCTTTTCCGAGTCCGTCAACGGCCCGCAGGGCGGCGACGTCTCGCTGCTCACCCTGAAGCGCCGCGTGAAAAAGATGATCGAAGAGGAAGACACGACGCACCCGCTGACCGATGAGCAGATTGCAAAGCGGCTGGAAAACGAAGGCATCCACGTCACTCGGCGCACCGTTGCCAAGTACCGGGAAGATCTCCGCATCCCCAGTACTCATCAGCGCCGGGTGAAGAGCTAGGCAGCCGGCAAATCGTGAAGCAGCCACGCACCCGACCCTCGCGACAATTGGTGATCCTGACCGGACTAGCCGGCTCGGGGAAGGGTTCCGTCCTGAAGACGTTCGAAGACCTCGGCTTCTACTGCGTGGATAATCTACCCGTCGCTTTTATTCCCACGTTCAGCGAGCTTTATGTGCAAGGGGCCGGCGAGATTGAGCGAGCGGCCTTGCTGGTGGACGCCCGTGAAGGAGAACAACTCGCGCGGCTGCCGGAGATCATTCGCCGGATGAAATCGGAGCACTCGGTGACCCTGGTTTTCGTCGAAGCCAGCGACGACGTGTTGGTGCGTCGCTTCAGCGAAACGCGGCGTCCCCACCCGATGGGCCACGATCTGCCGCTTCGCGCCGGAATTCGCCTGGAAAAGCAGCGCATGGCCCCGATCCGGCGCCTGGCCGACGTGGTGATTGATACTTCGAATTTCAATGTGCACGAACTGCGGCAGATCGTTACCGAGCGATTTGAGAGCCCCGGCCGCGACCCGTTGCTCGTTTCGGTCGTGAGCTTCGGCTATCGCTTCGGCATTCCGGCTGATGCCGACCTGGTCTTCGACGTGCGCTTTCTGCCGAATCCCCATTTCGTACCGCGCTTGCGGCCCTTCAGCGGCAAAGATCCGCGTGTCGCGCGCTACATCCGTTCGTTTCCCCAGACCAACGAATTTCTGCGGCGGATCGAGTCCCTGTTGAACTACTTGATCCCGCATTACATTCGTGAAGGAAAGAGCTACTTGACCATTGCGTTCGGCTGTACCGGCGGACGGCATCGCTCGGTGATGCTGGCCGAGCAGATGCGGCGCACTCTCGGGAAGCGCGGCTTTGCGACCAAAGTAGTGCACCGCGACCTGGACAGGTCGGCCGCTTGACTTTTGCCCGCCGCGCTTCTAGCGTAACGAATTTGTCCCTCGATTGGTGACACTTGTGGAGGATTCCGGGCGGTGACGTTTCCGAGCGAAGTCCGGCGGCTGTTGCGCTACGTTCGGCCCTACAAGGGCCGGCTCAGCGTGGCTGTTGTCTTGATGGGCCTTGTGGGATTTGGCGAGGGGCTGATCGCCCTGATGATCATCCCACTGGTCGATTTTGTCCTCAACCCGCACGTCTCCGGCGCGAAAGTTCCTCTGGGCGACATCCCGTTTCTCCACCACACCATTTACTTGAATTCCTTTCTCCCTTCGTCGGTGCGCTACGTCTGGAGCGTCTTTGCGATCAGCCTCTGTGTGATTTTCCTGAGCAAGTCGCTGGCGGAATTTTTCGGCTCGACCATGATTCAATTCGTCGGCTTGGCTGCCGTCACCGACCTGCGCAATCAGATTTACGCAAAGCTGATTTACCAGCCCCTGGGATTCTTCCAGCTCCATCAGACCGGCCGGCTGATGTCCGCGGTGATCAACGACGTGGAACGCGTGCGCGGCGCTCTTTCCGAATGGCTGGCCGATTTCTTCCGTCAATTGTTTACGCTCATCTCCCTCGCGGCTGTTCTGCTCTTCATTGACCACCGGCTTGCCCTGGCATCCGTGGTCGTCCTGCCCCTTGTCGTGTGGCCTATTGGCAAACTTGGGCGTCGCATCCGCAATTCCGTGCAGAGCAGTCAAAGCCGGCTCGCCGAGCTCTCGCACATCATTCAGGAAACGGTCAGCGGGAACCGCGTCGTGAAGGCGTTCGGCATGGAGCAGTTTGAGGTGAAGCGATTCGGTGCCACGGCGCGCCGATTGCTGCGCGAAAACATGCGCTGGGTTCGCGCGTACGCCGCCACTTCGCCGCTGATGGAGCTACTTGGCGCGGCAGTCTTTTCGCTCGTCCTGCTTTACGCTCGCGAGCAGATTCGCCTGGGCGTCATGACCACGGGCGCCTTCATGGCTTTTACGTACGCTATGTTCAAGGTGTACGAGCCGGTCAAGCGTCTCGGCGGAATTTACCAGCAGTTCCAGCAGGCGCTTGGCGCTTCGACGCAGGTCTTCAGCTTCCTCGAAATGGAGGAAGAAGTGTCGGAGACGCCGGGCGCACCGGCGTTGCCGCGCTTTTCCCGCTCGATCGAATTCGATCGCGTGAGCTTCGCCTATGACGGCGGCCCGCACATCCTGAAAAATGTCCGGCTGACGGTTCCGGCCGGCGCGGTTGTCGCCATCGTGGGCCAGAGCGGGGCGGGGAAGACAACGCTCCTCAATTTGTTGCCCAGGTTCTACGCGTCCACCTCGGGTGCGCTTCGCATCGACGGCATGGATGTGCGCAACGTCACCCTGCGCTCGCTTCGTGAGCAGATGGCCATCGTCACGCAGGAAACCATCTTGTTCAACGACACCGTCTGGAACAACCTCTGCTACGGCCGGCCGGATATGCCGGAAGAACGCGTGCTCGCCGCGGCGAAGGCGGCGCTGGCGCACGACTTCATCAGCGAATTGCCCGAAGGATATCAGACACCCATCGGCGACCGCGGCATGCGGCTTTCCGGTGGTCAGCGCCAACGCATCGCCATCGCGCGGGCCTTGCTGAAGGACGCGCCGATCCTCATCCTCGACGAAGCCACATCGGAGCTCGATTCCGAATCCGAGATGCTCGTTCAGGATGCGCTGAACAACCTGATGAGCGGACGCACCGTCTTCGTGATCGCTCACCGGCTCTCGACCATTCGTCGCGCCGACATGATTGCAGTGCTGGACGACGGAACGATTTGCCAGATGGGCACGCACGAAGAGCTGCTCGCTCGCGGCGGAACCTATGCGCGCCTCTACGAATTGCAATTCCACGATGCCGAGCCCGCTCCTCGCCCGGCCGCTCCGGTGCAACCGTGACCGCGCTCGCGCTCAAGTCCATGACCGGTTACGCGCAATCGCGCGTCGAGGAAAATGGATGGACGCTCCGGCTCAGTCTTCGGAGCGTGAATCATCGATTCCTCGACATGCACCTGCGCCTGCCCGAAGGGTTCGAGCCGCTCGAGCCGCGTATTCGGCAGTTGGTGCGCGACCGCGTGCGCCGCGGTCACGTGGAGGTCACGCTGCATTTTGATCCCGCCGGCCCTGCCGCCGTCGAAGTGAACCGCGAAATCGCTGCGGCATACTTGAAAGCGGCGGAAGAGCTTCGCCAGCAGTTTCAGATGAAGACGGAGCCGGACCTTGCGGCCATTCTCCGCCTCCCGGGCGTGATCGCGCCCCCGACCGCGTCGGTCGAAGAGGACTTGGAACGCCTGGGCGAGCTGGTCAGCTCGTGTCTGGGCGACGCCCTCGAACGCCTTGATCGCATGCGGCAGTCCGAAGGCCGCGTGCTGGCGGAAGAGCTGAGCGGGCGCTTGAAAAACATCACCGGGCACGTCGAGCGCATCGAGGGCTTGGCGCAGCGAATGCGGCCCGCGTATATGGAGCGGCTCGAGGCGCGGCTGAAGGAATTGCTGCGCGATGCTCCGCTCGACCCGGCGCGCCTGGCGCAGGAAGCTGCGATGGCGGCCGAACGCAGCGA
>JBGQEW010000049.1:0-16476 GCA_041496565.1 Terriglobia bacterium
AAGCCCCATTCTTTTTCGTGGGGCTTTTTTGTTGACGCGGCGGGCCGCAAAGAAAGGTCTTGTAAGAGCCGGACTCGAGAAATGCAGCGAATGAAACACTTGCTTCACATCCCGGTGGCCCTGGCGTTTGCAGCGCTGGCAATGTCATGCGTGCCGGAGCTGGCGGCGCAGAGAGAGCCCGGCGCATCGCGCGAAGCGCAAGCGCGCGAGATGATTGATGAGGCCGGCCGGCGCGTGGTTGTCCCGGCGGTTGTGCGGAGAATTGTGTCGCTCGCGCCGAATTTGACGGAGACCGTCTACGCGCTGGGCGCGCAAGACCGGCTCGCCGGCGTGACCAATTATTGTGACTATCCTGCGGAAGCCCTGAGGAAACCAAAGGTTGGCGGCGCTCAGAATCCAAGCCTCGAAGCTGTCGTCGCGCTCAAGCCCGATCTGGTGCTCGCGACAACCTCGATCAACCGCCTTGAAACCGTTCAGGCGCTCGAGCGGCTCGGCATCGCTGTTTATGCCACGGACCCGCGCAGCGTCGAAGGCGTGATCGCATCGATTCGCCACGTAGCGGATGTGATTGGCGCGGGAACGGAAGGCGGTGCGCTGGCGACACAGCTCGAAGCGAGGCTCGGAGAACTGAAGCGAAGGCTCGCCGGGCGCGCCCCGAAGCGAATCTTTTTTGTCGTGTGGGAAAGTCCGCTGATTACGATGGGCCAGCACACATTTCTCGCCGATGCCGTGCGCTGGGCCGGCGGTGAATCCATCATCGAAGCAAAGCAGGACTGGCCGCAAGTGAGCATCGAAGAGGTGATCCGCCAGCAGCCGGACCATATCCTATTCACCAGCAGTGACGTGGTGAGCAGCGAGAAAGAATTCGAAGAATTAAGCACGGCGGCCGGCTGGAAAGGTCTGAACGCGGTGCAGCAGCGGCACATCGCCATCGTCAGCGATGCGATTGCCCGCCCCGCCCCGCGCCTGGTGGATGCGATTGAACAGTTGGCGCGAGAACTGCACCCAGACGCCTTTGCGCCCGCGCCGGAGAACAAGAAAGAAAAAGTGGAAGACGGAAAATGAGAGAGCGACAAGAACGGAGCGAGCGGGCCAAATCTCGAGATTCCATTTTCCATGTTCCCTCTTTCCACTTGCGGGAGACGGCATGCAGCCGCTGACGGCGCGACGAATCCTGTGGGTTTGTAGCGGGCTAGGCGCAATTCTGCTCGCCGTCGTCGTCATCTCGCTCAAGCTGGGCGCAACTCCGATTCCAATTTTCGACATCGTGTTGACACTGGCGCGCGGCGCGATCGGCGACATCAAACAAGTCCCCAGTGACTTCCGGATGATCGTGTTCGACCTTCGACTGCCGCGAATTGCGCTCGGCATCCTGGTCGGTGCAGCGCTTTCCGTATCCGGTGCGGGATTCCAAGCGCTCTTGCGCAATCCGCTGGCCGACCCGTATGTGCTCGGAGTTTCGAGCGGGGCAGCGCTCGGCTCAATCATTTCGCTGATTGTCGCGCCGCACGTGCCGCTCGCGATGCAGATCTCGGCGTTCGCCGGCGCAGCGCTGACGATCGCCGCCGTCTATTTCCTTGGCCGGCGCGGCGGGCAACTGGATAGCCCGACGCTGCTGCTTGCGGGCATCGTCTCCGCGTCGTTCTTGTCGGCAGTGATCATGTTTCTGATGACGACGCTATCGAGCCGCGACCTCCGCGGAATGGCGTTCTGGTTGATGGGTGATTTGACGACGGCGCCTCCGATTCATCTCGGGTTCCTCTTCCTCGTGGTAGTGCTTGCGATCGGCGCCATTTACACCACCGCTTCCGACTTGAATCTTATTCTTACTGGCGAGCAGGAAGCGCGGCACCTCGGCGTGAACGTCGGGCGCGTGAAGCTGGTGGTGTACGTCTCGGCATCGCTGCTGACCGGCATCGCCGTCTCGGTGAGCGGTGCGATCGGCTACGTGGGCCTGCTGGTGCCGCACGTGATGCGAATGCTGTTCGGCTCCGATTATCGCCTGCTCATTCCTACGTCGGCGATCGGCGGCGCCATCGCCATCGTTGTCGCCGACACGCTGGCGCGCACCATCGTCGCACCGACCGAACTGCCGGTGGGTGCAATGACGGCGGTGGCCGGCGCGCCCGTGTTCATCTATTTGTTGCGGCGGAGGCTGCGTTGAATCCTGAAACTCCGGGATACGGAACCGTGGCGCCGCAATCCACCGGTGCCGCGCGCCTCGCACGAGGGCCGCTCGAAGCACGGCTGAACGTGGAGCAGGCCAGTTACTCCTATGCCGCAACCGATCGCGTTGCGCCGCAGTTCACTATCGATCCCGTCAGCTTCCAGGCGAGGCAGCGCGAGCTGGTGGCCATTCTAGGGCCCAACGCAAGCGGGAAATCCACGCTTTTGCGCCTGCTCGCCGGCATGTTGAAGCCGCTTTCCGGGCGCGTCCTGCTCGACGGGCAAGAGGCGAGCCAGCTTGGTCTGCGGACAAGGGCCCGGCGCATTGCCCTGGTACAACAGGAAAGCGCGCTGCTCTTCCCGCTGCGCGTTTGGGAATACGTGCTGCAGGGGCGCTACGCCTACGGACGTTCGCTGCGCTTCGAAACGGCGGAAGATTTCCGCATGGCCGCAAACGCGATGAAGCAAGTGGGCGCGGAACAATTGGCCGAGCGCTGGATGGACCAACTCTCGGGAGGCGAAAAGCAGCGCGTGATTCTGGCGCGCGCGCTGGCGCAGCAGCCCGCGCTGCTGCTGCTCGACGAGCCGACGCAGCACCTCGATATCGGCGGCAAAGTGGAATTGCTGCGCAGGCTGCGCCGGCTGGCGCACGAGAATCGCTACACCGTCGTGGTCGTGACGCATGAGCTCAACCTCGCCGCGGAATTCGCGGATCAAATCGTGCTGATGTACAAGGGCAAGTGCCTGTCTGTCGGATCGCCGATAGAAGTCTATCGTCGCGACTTGCTCGAGCAGGTTTTTAACGCCCCGCTCGAGGTGGAAACAGGACCGAGCGGGCGGCCGCGCGTGATCGTGCGCGGCAACCCTGAGTTTAATTTGCCTGGCGAGAATGCGATCAGCGATCCGAAGGAAAACTAGCTCTGGCTGATTCACCGGCGTTTTGATTTTTGATTTGTAGTGAGCTGAATCCTTGCGGTGCGAGCGGACTGCCGGCTTTTTGGGCCGTTCGAGCGCCCCGTCCACATCCACTCGAGACTCCGCGCACGGGAAGACGGTGAAAAGCCGTCGCCGCCGCGCGACTGTAAGGCGGAGAAGTGCCGGGCGCCGGCCACTGTTCCGCTCCAAGCGAAATCTGGAGCTGAACGGGAAGGCCGCGTCGCTGTGGCGAGCCGCCAAGCCAGGAGACCGGCGGAGTCTCAGCCCGCACGGGCGCCAACCAAGCGACCGGAAGGGACAACCTTCAACTCCCGCGCGAGAGGGAGAGGAGGATCTAATGAGACTGCGATACTGCCTTCTATTCTTTCTGATCTTTGCAAAGATGGTCTTGCTTCTGCCTTACTCGGCGCATGCGCAAACGCCCAGACCCTCACCAGGAAAAAGCGCAGCCGCGCAAACGCCGCCGGCAGCGACCATTGAGGGAACCGTTTATGATCCCGATGGCCGCGCGGTGCCTGGGGCTCGCGTCAGTTTGCTGAAATCGATGGCTGCGGTTGCGGAACAGCAGACGGATTCGCGCGGCGGATACCGATTTCAGGAGCTCCGCGGCGGGACCTTCACACTTGTTGCCAACTTGCCCGGATTTACCCAGTTGGCTGCGGATGTGGAGCTGGGGGTGAGCCAAACACGCAGGATCGACTTACACCTCAAGCTGAGCGCGGTGCAACAGCAGGTGATTGTCTCGTCGTCGCTCGGAGGTGCGCTGGCGCCGCAGATCGGTTCGTCCGTGAGCGTGGTGGGCCACGACGAAATCGAAAATCGCGGTGCACAGAGCGTGTCCGAAATCCTTCGGGGCATCCCCGGCGTGGAGATCAACCGGACGGGAAGGCGCGGGGCGGTGACGAGCGCCTTCATCCGCGGCGGAAATTCGAATTACAATCTAGTCATGATCGATGGGATTCCCCTGAACGATTTTGGAGGCGGGTTCGATCTGGCGCCGCTGCCGGTGGAGGGCGTGGATCACGTCGAAGTCACGCGGGGGCCGGAGAGCGCCTTGTATGGCTCGAACGCCGTTGCCGGGGTGATCAACGTGGTCAGCCAGCGAGGTGAGGGCACACCGCATTTCAGCTTCCTCGGCGAGGGCGGCAGCTTCGCGACGTGGCGGATTGCCACGGGCGGCACCGGACTGTTTCACGGCTTCGGCTGGGTGTACAACCTGTCGCGACTCGATACCGGGGGCGTCGTGACCAACGACGACTATCGGAATCAGACCTCGTTTCTGAGTCTTGGTTACTCTCGCAGCCCTCGGCGGCAATTCAACGTGCATTTCTTCGGCGATGCGGGCGCGGCAGGAAGTCCCGGCCCCTTCGGCTCGGATCCCGACCATCTCTTTCCCGGCATCGACACAGTCTCGCGGCAGAAGCAGAACCTGTTCGGCTATCAGGCGAACTACACGGAGCAAGTGTCCAGCCGGTTCCGGCAAGTCACGACAGTGAGCGCATCCACTGACCGGTTCTTCTTTCACTCCTCATTCGGAGATTCGTTCACCAAGAATTTGCGCGTGGTGACGAACACGCGAAGCGAAGTCGCTGTTTCGGCGAAGGATTTGTTCGTGGCAGGGTTCGAGTACGACCACGAGCAGTTCGAGAACACCTTTGTCGCTGACCCGAACGGAGTTCCCTTAACGGTGCCACGCGCCAGCTACGCCTTCTTCGCGGAAAATCGCTGGAGTCCCAGCGATCGCTGGTTTCTCAACACGGGCGTGCGCGTGGACAGCATTCGCACCGGCAGTTTGCCTCCGGACGGATTCGGTGCTCGTCCCTTCCTGGCCGCAAGCTCGGTGACGCAAGTGGATCCAAGAATCTCCGTTGCGTATCTGGCCAGGCAATCCGACAGCGGCACACTGGGCATCACGCGGATTCACGGCAGCTTCGGCACGGGGATCCGCCCGCCGGACGGATTTGAGCTTGGCTTTACCGACAATCCAGGGTTGAAGCCGGAGAAAAGCATCAGTTTCGACGCGGGCGTTGAGCAGAGGTGGTTCGACGACCGTGCCGTGATTGACGTCACCTATTTTTACAATCGCTTCAAGGACCAGATTGTGACGCTGGGTGGCTCATTCCAAAATTTAAGCACGTTCTCGTCGGCAAATTTAGCGAACTCCCGCGCGTACGGGCTCGAAACCAGCCTACGGATTCGCCCGGTGCGCTCGCTCGAAATATCGGCGGAATATACGCGGTTCAACACATCCATTCTGGCGCTCGACGGCACGACCCAGGTGCAGTTTCCGTTCCAGGTGGGCCAGCCGCTGATCCGGCGCCCACGCAACTCCGCCGGTTACAACATTACGTGGCTGCGCGGCCACCTCATGCTTAACTTAAACGGCACTCTTCGCGGCTCGGTTCTCGATCTCGAGCCCAACGACGGAAGCTTTGCCTGCGTGCTGGGAATGCCGTGCCTGTTCCGAAACAAGGGTTACGTGCTGGCGAACGGCGGCTTTGCGTATCAGTTGCCGCGCGGCGTCGAAATTTACGGGCGGCTCAACAATTTTCTGAACCAGAAGTACGAGGAGTCGTTTGGTTTCCCGGCATTGCATTTGAATTTTCTCGCGGGGGTCAAGGTTCGGTTCTCGGCAGGGCACGGTCACGCGAATCCCTAGATTCGGAGCCGGGACGCGCAATCACCGGTCGGGACGAGTCCCGACTACAGAAACAGAATGGCAGCCAGATCCAACACGAGACAGGATGCGATCGATCGGAAACTGCGGTTGCATGTCTACAAACACATCATCGAGACCGGGCAGACTCCAAAAGTCGCGCGGATTGCCAATGACCTTTGTCGGCGGGTAACGGAAATTCGCGCAGCCCTGCACCGGCTCTCTGCTGGGCATGCCATGGTCCTCGAAGAGGGCAGCGGCGAGATTCTGCGTGCGGCGCCTTTCTGGGCCGTGCCGACGTCGTTCAGAGTCGAGTGCGGAACACAATCGTGGTGGGGAAGCTGCATCTGGGACGCGCTGGGCATCCCCGTGATGTTGAAGCGCGATGCAGACATCATCACGTCGTGCGGTTGCTGCAGTTCGCGCACGACCCTAGAGGTTCGCAGCGGCTCGCTCGTGAAATCAACGGGGGTGATCCATTTCGTGGTGCCGGTGCGGCGCTGGTACGAAAATGTTGTCTTCACTTGAAAAACCATGCTGCTCTTCAGGTCAGAAGAGCATGTAAACCGCTGGTGCAGGCAATGGAATCAGCCGCTCGGCGCCGTTCTCACGCTTGAGCAGGGCTGGGGGCTGGCCCAGGGGTGGTATGGCGACCGACTGGACCTTGGCTGGCGGCCCAAGAGCGAAACCGAGATCGAGGCCGCGTTCGCTGAACTCGGGCTCCGTGGAGATTTTTGGCGACTCCGCTGACCGCAGAAGAAGAGCAATGTCCAACCAATTTGTCTCTGCATTGTTGGAGAGCCGTGAACGGCGCCGCGCGAGGCTCGATGCTATAATTCTGCGATTGCCATGAGCAAGGCTACCCAGGAAGCGAATCATCTGTCGCCCGCGGTGCTCGAACGCTATGAAGCCGTCATCGGCCTCGAGGTGCACGCACAACTCGAGACGACCACGAAGGCGTTCTGCAGTTGCTCGGCACGATTCGGCGATCCGCCGAACACGAACGTTTGCCCGGTCTGCCTTGGATTGCCCGGGGCCCTGCCGGTGCTCAACCGCCACGCCGTCGAACTCGCTATCCGCGCTGCGCTCGCCATCCATGCCAAGGTCGAAGAACGGTCGCGCTTCGCCCGCAAAAACTATTTTTATCCCGACCTGCCGAAGGGCTACCAAATCTCCATGTACGAACTGCCGCTCGCGACCAAAGGACGACTCGTCATTGAGATCTCTGGCCAGTCGAAACCGATCGGGATCACGCGTCTGCACATGGAAGAAGATGCGGCTAAAGCGATGCATGAGGGCTTTCCCGATTCCGATTGCAAGACCTACATCGATTTCAACCGCTGCGGTGTGCCGCTGATCGAAATCGTGTCCGAGCCCGACCTGCGCACACCCGAGCAGGCGCACGCTTATCTCACGGCGCTCCGGCAGTTGCTCGAATACACCGAAGTGAGCGACTGCAACATGGAGGAAGGCTCGCTGCGCTGCGACGCGAACGTCAGTGTGCGGCGGCGGGGCGTCGAAAAGTTGGGCACGAAGACCGAGGTGAAGAACCTCAATTCATTCCGTTACCTCACGAACGCCCTCGAATATGAGATCGAACGCCAAATTGGCGTGCTCGAATCGGGTGGCAAGGTTGACCAAGAAACGCGCCTCTGGAATGTGGCAGAAGGCCGCACCGAATCGATGAGGTCAAAGGAATTCGCGCACGATTATCGATATTTTCCTGAGCCCGACCTGTTGCCTGTAACGATTTCTGAGGCTTGGAAGACTAAAATTCAGAGAGTGATGCCGGAGCTACCGGGCGCGCGGCGCGCGCGCTTCCTCAAGGAGTACGGGATCACCTCATACGACGCCGGCGTTCTGACGGCCACGCGCGCGCTGGCGGATTATTTCGAGGCCGCGGTTCGCGCCGGCGCGGCGGCGAAATCAGCCGCCAACTGGATCATCACGGAATTACTCCGCCGGCTGAACGAAGCAGGAAAGGAAATCGGGGATTGCCTTCTGCGCCCCGAGGGCCTCGCTGAGCTGCTCGCGAAAGTAGAAAGCGGCGAGATCACTGCGGCGAGCGGAAAACAAGTCTTCGCCAAGATGGTTGAGACCGGGAAGTCCGCGAAGGAAATCATCGCGGCGGAGGGAATGGCGCAGATTAGCGACGCAGCAACTATTGAGCGCGTCTGCCGCGAAGTGGTCGCGAAAAGTCCGGACAATGCCGCCAAGTTTCGCGCGGGCAATGAAGGTGTGTTCAAATTCTTTGTCGGACAGGTGATGCGCGAAACGCGCGGCCAGGCAAACCCGCAACTGGTCAATGAGATTTTGAGGCGCGTTCTGAGCAAGCCTTCCGGTTGATGCACTGCGGATCGTGGGGAAGGAAATGTTACGAGTAATTTGCCGAACTGAAACCGGAGTGAAACAGAAAGCGGCGAGGCTACGTATCAGAAGTTAGCGATTCGCGCGCACCGAAGAATTTGGGAGAGGAATCGAGATGCTGAAAGAAGGGGACAAGGCGCCGGAATTTCAACTGCCTGCCGACGACGGCGCGGTAATAACGCTATCGGCCTTCCGCGGCAAGAACGTGATTTTCTATTTCTTCCCCAAAGCCCTGACACCCGGCTGAACCAATGAAGCGTCCGAGTTTCGAGACGCCAAATCAAAATTCGAGAAAGCCAGCACGGTGATTCTGGGCTGCAGCGGCGACGGGGTGGAGATGCAGGCCAAGTTCAAGGCCCGGTACAAACTTAACTTCCCGCTGCTTTCCGATCCGGAATTTCATGCCATTGAGGCCTACGGTGCGCGACGGATGAAGACCTTTCTCGGAAAATCCTTCCTGGGGATTGTGCGGATGACTTTCTGGATCGGCCCGGACGGCCGCATCCGCAAGATTTGGGACAAGGTGAATCCAAAGGGCCACGCAGCCGAAGTGCTCAAGGCCGTTAACGCTCCGCCTGCGTAGGCCCTTCGAATCTCGCCATGAACGAAAACTCTTCCAGACTTCCCACGCGGCGGCCTACTTGATTGTTACGCCTGACTTCAGAGCAAAGCTCAACTTGCTTTCCGCTGAATAAGAGATGTCCTTCTTGCCTGTCATGGCAGCGCCTGCTGTTCCTGCGCCAGCGCCTGCCGCTGCACCGATTGCCGCGCCTTTCCCGCCGCCCGCGAGCGCGCCGATAATGGCGCCTGCCGCTGTGCCACCACCGATCGCCACCGTATTTCGCTTGGCATGCGACTTCTCAGTCGAGCCAGCCCAGTGAGCTGAGATCGGGTAGTCCTTGCCGTTCACGGTGACCGAATCCAGCCGCAGATACAGCTTCGCCGGAGTGCTCAGACGGCCGGAAGCCTGCGCGCTCGCCACATGGACGGACGCGGGCGAGCCCTTCGGGATGACAGTCTTACCTTCGACAACAACATTTTGCCCCACACTGGCCGCGACCTTGTCGCCGGCCTTTGCGTTTTTCGATGTGACTTCCTGATCCAAGCTGATGACGATTCCAGTTCCCGCCGGCACGGTCTGCGCCTGCAACAACGGAGCGAGGCTCAAGATCAGGGCTACAAGCACGGGCAATGCGAACACTTTGCGCATGGGTTTCTCCTTGATTCAGAATCTGCGTGGACACGCAGAGTGTAACAGAGACGCAACATTTCGTCGCGGTGGTTGATCGGAAGACTGGGTCAGAGGGTTACGCGGAAGGAGTCGCCCTCTTCCTCGATGAGCGCGTTATCAATGAGGCGCGTCCGGCCGATACGCACGGCGAGCAACAACAAGCAGGAGCGGTGAAGGCCGACGACCGGCTCGAGCGTTTCTGCGTCCACCAGTTCCGCGTAATCCACGCCAGCCGCGGGCTCGCTGCCGAGCAGTTGGCGGACGCGAGCGAGCAGACGCACCGCGTCGCGCTCACCGGCGGAGATTTCGGCGCGCGCGGCATCAAGCGAGCGATGGAGCACCGTCGCCGCGCGCCGCTCATCGACGCTCAGATAGGCGTTGCGCGACGAGATAGCCAGGCCGTCCGGCTCGCGGACGATGGGACAGACAACCACTTCGGTATCAAGGTCGAGGTCAACGGCCATCTGCCGCAGGATGCGCGCCTGCTGCGCGTCCTTGCGCCCGAAGTAAGCGAAGCGCGGCTGGACGATTTCAAACAGTTTTAACACGACCGTGGTGACGCCGCGGAAATGTCCTGGCCGCGAACGTCCCTCGAGGCGTTCGCTCAATCCCTCGACCGCCACCGACGTGCGGAATCCCGCGGGATAGATTTCCGCCGCTGCGGGCGCGAACAGGTAGTCTACGGACAGCGCCTCAAGCAGCCGGCGGTCCGCTTCCCCTTGCCGCGGATATTTCTCGAAATCCTCGCCGGGGCCGAACTGCGCGGGATTGACGAAAATCGAGACGACCACCGGCGAACACTGCTGCTTCGCCGCGCGCACGAGTGAGGCGTGGCCTTCGTGCAGCGCGCCCATTGTGGGGACAAGGCCGACCACGCGGCCTTCGGCGCGTGCGGCGCGCGTCACCTGCTTCATCCATTCGATGGTATGGATGCTTTCCATGATTGATTCGAATATCGAAGGGCAATTCTGCTCAGTTGGAAGCTTGCTTGGCCGGCGCGCGGTAAAACACATTCAAATCTTCCGCGTTTGGCGTCTGGCCCAACTGGCGGAGCAGCGTGGCGACCTGGCCGCGGTGATACGTGCCGTGGTTGACGAGGTGCCGCATCATTTCCCAAAGCGCATTCGAAAAAGCAATGCCCTTTGTATTGCGGTAGTCCATGCGCCGCGCGAGATCCTCCGGCGTACGACTGTTGACGAAATTCAGCAAGTCTCGCTCGATTTCCGCCCAGCGGGCGCGCACGACGGCCAAATCCGGAAAATCATTCATCGGCGGATAGGTCGTATGAGACCGCCCGAGCCAGCGCTCAAGCCACAGCCACTCCACAAGCATGATGTGGACCAGCGTATCGCGCACGGAGGGGAAACTGGAGCGCAAGTCGCGCGTAAGTTCTTCGGAAGAAAGAATGGAGCAAGCTTCGAGCGTGCGCCGGTTGGCCCAGGAGTTGTACTCAAAGAGGGAGCGAAGCTTTTCGATGTCCGGCGCTGCGGCCGGAATCTTGACGCCGTCTTCGCGAAAGTAAACGATTAGATCCGTGGCGTAGGCCTTTGCCCCCAATTGCCGCAGCATCGTCGTGATCTGTCCGCGGTGATAGCTCCCGTGGTTCACGACGTGGGGAAGCATCTGCCAGAAATGTCGCGCCGTCGGTTCGCCTTCGGTTGTCCGATATTCGAGGATGCGGTCAAGATCCGCCGCGCTCACCCTTTCGACAAATTGATGCAAATCGCGGTCCACACGTTCTCCCCAGGTGCGGACGTTCGCCAGATTCGGAAATCTTTCGAAATGGCAAGGCACTTGTGGGGAGCCGCCCTGCCAACGCTCGAGCCAGAATGAGCCGGAAGCGAGCAAATGCACCAGCGTATCCCGTACCGAGCGAAAGCTCGAGCCGAGATCCCGCGTGAATTGTTCGTCGGTGAGCGCAGCGCAAGCCTCCATCGTGCGCGTGTTCGCCCAAGTGTTGTAGTCATAGATCAAGCGAACGTGTTCCGGAGTCATGGCATCAACCCCCAGCGGGTGTTTTCGCCCTCAGCGACGGATTCGTTCCAGCAAACGACCGCGCGTTTCGGCCGGCAAGTGGTAGGACTCCGCATCCGACGGAAACTGGCCATTGCGAACATCGTCGCAATAGCCGGCGACGGCATGGGAGATTACCTCTGCGACGTTAGCATAGCGGCGCGCGAACTTTGGCGCGTTTTCCGTGAGGCCCACCAAATCGTGAAGGACGAGTACCTGTCCGTCGCATTCCGGACCTGCACCGATCCCGATGGTGGGGATACGCAGCTGCTCGGTGATCCAAGCGGCCAGTTCGCGTGGCACGGATTCGAGCACGACCGAAAACGCGCCGGCGGCTTCCACGGCGCGCGCATCGCGAAGCACCTGCTCCGCCGCCGATGACGTCTTGCCCTGCACTTTGAATCCGCCGAGCGGATTAACGGATTGCGGCGTCAGTCCGACGTGGCCCATCACCGGAATTTCGGCGTCCACCAGGCGCGCGATCAGCTCGATCCGCTTCTCGCCGCCTTCGACCTTCACGGCTTCCGCGCCACCTTCCTTGACCAGGCGAATCGCATTGGCCACCGATGCTTCGAGCGAAATGTGGAAGCTGCCGTATGGCATGTCGGCGACGACGAGCGCCCGCCGCGTGCCGCGGCGCACGGCGCGGACGTGATGCAGCATCTCATCCAGTGTAACCGGCAGTGTGTTGTCATAGCCGAGCACGACCATGCCGAGCGAATCGCCGACGAGCAGGAGGTCCACTCCTGCTTCATCGAGCAAGCGCGCGGTCAAATAGTCGTAGGCCGTCAGACACGTGATTTTTTGATTGGTTTCGGGGGTGCTGGTTCCAGGTCGAGACTTGCGGCTGAGGATGTCGGGCACGGTAATCTTCCCGTTGCCCGCATGCGGTGCAACACTCATTTGAACCTCCGGTGCCGTTCCCATCCTGAAGCTTCAGGACCGGGATACAGCCCACTAGATTGGATGCTAACAGAAAGCGGATTGACTTGCCATAGGACCGGCGTACCACGGGTCCTACGTTCCGTTTCGGCGGAAGGGACGCCTTTTCATTCACTGACCAGCTAGCATGCTGGAGGACGGCCGACGAAAGCAATATACTGGACGAGATGATCTATTACTTGATCGCCGGCGCGGTGTTTGTGGGGGCCATTTATGGGTTTACCCAACTGGCCTCCGGCGGCCGGTACGCCAAGATGACCGAAGAGGAATTTGAAGCGGAGGCGCTGCGGTCTTCGTCCATGGGCGCCGCGATGAGCGCAGTGCAAAAGATCGTCGATCCGAGCCATCGGGTCGAATACGTGGAGCAGCAGAAACAGCGCGTCGAAGCCGAAGGCTCCGAATCCGGCGACAAGCCAACACCAGGCCCGGCGTCCTCGGTGCCGCATTAGCCGCTTCGCTTTCCCCGCTTCAACGGATCGTTATCGCGCATCAGGTGGCGCGCAATTCCTCGGCGCGGATGGGCAACCGGCGCGCGCGCTTACCCGTAGCAGCAAAGATCGCATTCGTTACCGCAGCAGCGATCGGCGGGAGGCCCGGCTCGCCACAGCCGGTCGGGTGGCCCTCGCTCGGCACGATGTAGACTTCAATTGCCGGCATATCGCGCATCCGGAGCACGGGATAATCGTCCCAATTGCCCTGCTTCACCGCTCCGTCGGCAATCGTGATCTCGCCCATGAGCGCAGCCGACAAACCGTAGACGATCCCGCCTTCCATTTGCGCCGCGACGCCGTCGGGATTCACGGCGCGGCCGCAATCCACGGCGCAAACAACTCGATCGACGCGCACCTTGCCGTCTTTGCCCACGGTGACTTCGGCAACTTCGGCCACGTAGGAATCGAACGAGTAGTGGCAGGCAATGCCGCGACCGCGGCCCGCAGGCAAGGGCTTTCCCCAACTTCCCTTTTCCGATGCGAGTTGAAGCACGGCCTTCAGGCGCCGAGTATCGAGCGGCGTGCTGCGGGGCGAGAGGACGTCGGGCACGAAGCGCGGCGGCTCGAGCAAGCGCAGGCGGAATTCGAGCGGGTCTGCCGCCGCGGCAGCCGCGAGTTCATCGAGGAAACTTTCCACGACGAAACCGCTGATCGAGGCTTCCACCGACCGCCACCAAGCGCGCGGCACACCGGACGAAGCAGGCGCGTACTCGAGGCGCAGATTCGGTATCGCATAAGGCAACTGCCCGGCTCCGCCGATTTCCTGTTGCTCCGCCTTCGCGTGTCCGGACGTATCCCAAAATGCGCGAATCGACGTGGAGGCGATGCGATGATGCCACGCGGAAATTCCGCCTTTCCCGTCGAGTGCGCCTTCCAAACGGTGGTAGGAGGCTGGCCGGTAGAAGTCGTGCTGCATGTCGTCTTCCCGCGTCCAAACCAACTGGATGGGTTTACCCACGGCTTTCGAGACTTGCGCGGCTTCGACGGCATAGTCGGCCTGGTAGCGCCTTCCAAAAGCGCCGCCCATCAGGATCGTGTGCACGATCACCTTGTTAGGCGGCATGCCGGCAATTTGTGCTACCACGTCACGAATCCAATCCGGGCCTTGCGTGGGCGCCCAGGCCTCGGCGCGATCGGCGCGAATATCCACCGTGCAATTCATCGGCTCCATTGTTGCGTGCGCGAGGAACGGCAGTTCATATGCCGCTTCAATCTTCTTCGCCGCCCCGGAGAGCGCCGCATCCGCGTCGCCTTCCTTGAGGATCACTTTGCCGGGCTGCGCGACGAGAGATTGAAATTCTTGCCGCAGGGATTCGCTCGTCTCCTTGGCGTGCGGCCCGCGGTCCCATTCGATTTCCAGCGCATCGCGCCCTTGGATCGCGAGCGCCGTCGTGTCGGCCACGACCGCGATTCCGCCAGCCGTGTGCGCACCGGGACCCACGGCTTCGATCTCGACGACGTGCCGCACGCCCGGGATGGCTTTCGTCTTAGTGGCATCGAACTTCGCAGCCTTGCCGCCGAAGGTGGGGCAGCGCGCGACGACGGCATAGAGCATTCCCGGTACACGAACGTCGATTCCGAAGAGGGCGCGACCGTCCACTTTTTCGGGAACATCCGCCCGGGGCCTCGAGGTTCCGATGATCGTGAAATTGTCCGGATTCTTCAGCGTTACCTTCTTGAAGTCCGGAACGGCGAGCTTCGACGCGCGCTCGACCAACTCGCCGTAGGTAAGCTGGCGATGGCGCGGCCCATGCCACACGGCGCCGTTTTTCGTCGTACAGGTATCCGTGCCTACATGCCACGCTTCGGCGGCTGCGGCGATCAACATCTGCCGAGCCGCAGCGGCAGCCTGGCGCAACGGCATCCAGGAACTATTGATGCTGTCGCTTCCGCCAGTACCCTGGTCGCCGTAGAGCTCGGGCTTGGTCGCAGCCTGCTCGATATGGACTGCGGACCAATCCACATCCAACTCGTCTGCGAGGATCATGGGCAGAGACGTCATCACGCCCTGGCCCATCTCCGAACGCGCGACGGTCAGCGTCACTTGGCCATTCTGATCGATGCGAATCCAGGCGTCGAACGGGTTCGGCCGCGGCTCTTCCTGCTGTTGCGCATTCGACATTGAGGGCCAATAGAAGCCAACCACAAGCGCCGCGCCGCCGACAGCACTTGTCTTCAGGAATTTTCGTCGAGTGACCGCGCTGGTTGGATTCATAGGGCACCTCCCGCGGCCTTGCGCGCGCCCTTCGGTGGCGCAGTCTTGGTTCCAGTGGGCGCGCCTTTTGCCATTTGCGCGGCCGCGCGGTGGATCGCCCGGTGGACGCGCTGGTAGGTGCCGCAGCGGCAGATGTTGCCGTTCATCGCGGAGTCAATTTCAGCATCAGTGGGATTTGGCTTCTTCGCGAGAAGGGCTGCAGCAGACATGATCTGTCCCGATTGGCAATAGCCACACTGCGGCACCTGCTCGGCGATCCAGGCGGTTTGCAGGGGATGACTGTGGCCGGTGGCAATGCCCTCGATGGTTGTCACGCTCTTGCCGATAGCGCTCGAAACCGGTGTGTTACAGGAGCGTATAGCCTTGCCGTCCAAATGGACCGTGCAGGCGCCGCACTGCCCGATTCCGCATCCGAATTTCGTGCCGGTCAGGTTTAGATTGTCGCGCAAGACCCACAGGAGCGGGGTCTCCGGGTTCACGTCCATGCTCGCCGATTTTCCATTCACCTGGAAGGATATGGGTGCCATCCCTGCCTCCACCCTGACGAGTTGGCAGACTACAACATTTGCCCGGTTAGACTCCACTCGCAGAATTTGGTTTCAATTTCTTAGCCCATGCGTTTGCCGGATTAGCAACGGATCCTCAGGCCGGGCCGACGGCCGCGGGGACCTCCGGCTCCACACCTCGCCAGCCGACCGCGCGGCCCTGCACCGCTCCCATCAGCGCGCGGAACAGGACCACGTACATCATCTGGCGATAGTAAAACCGCTGGATGAGCAACGGCGCCAGCAGTGACCAATCCTCGTGCTTTTCGAGCGTGAAGGCGATCACACAAGTCAACAAGTCAATCAGCATGAATGCGGCGAAGAAAATCAGCGAACGCACGACGTCTTCCGAGGTCCAGAGCTGCGGCATCCGCGCGAAGCGGAACTGCGCCAATCCCCAGAGGACGATGGACGCGAGGAACAACAGGTCAATCACCGGCGAAACCAACGGCAGAAGAATCTGGAACAGGAAGACGTTGGGAATCGCAATCAAACCCAAAGTTCCGTAGCGTATCTTGCCGAATGTATCGCGATGTTTCCAGACTGCCTGGAGGGTGCCGAAGGTCCAGCGGAATCGCTGGCGAATCAGCGCCTCGGCGGTATCCGGAACCTCGGTATGCCCGATGGCGTCCTCGTCATACTGGATTTTCCACCCTCGCCGGCGAAGCGTGAGCGTCAGGTCGGTGTCTTCCGCTACGGTGTCGCCGGAAAAACCTCCGCAACTGCGGACCATATCCGTGCGCCAGGCGCCCACGGCGCCGGGCACGACGGGAATGCAGTTCAAGAGGTCGAACGCGCGTTTTTCGAGGTTTTGGCTGGTGATGTATTCGAGCGCCTGCCAGCGGGTAAGCCAACGATTGCGATTGCCCACCTTGACGTTGCCGGCGATGGCGGCCACGCGCACGTCTGCAAAA
>JBGQEW010000050.1:0-16437 GCA_041496565.1 Terriglobia bacterium
CCCTCGAAGGCGTAGGGAAACGGGAAGAGCGGGATGAAGGGTTTGGCGCGGGGCGAGGGCGGGTCAAAACCAAATGGTTTTGGCGCGGGCTCGCGAGACGGAGGGAACTCCGCCGGGCCTATTGGAGCAAACTGTTTTAACGTGCTCCGGTGGCAGCGGGAGCGCCGACGCTTTCGAGGTCCGTGTCCGATGCTCGCTTGCTGCGATCAATCTCGATCTTCCCTTTGAAGTGGGCGCCATCTTCGATCATGATTCGACTGGTTGTGATGTCACCAATTACCGATCCATCCTTCATGAGCACGACGCGGTCGAGTGCGCGCAGATTGCCGTGGACCTTGCCGTAAACGATGACTTCCCGAGCAAGAATTTCGGATTTCAGTTGAGCCGTACGTCCCACAGTCAGTTTTTTCCCTTGCAGTGAGATGGGGCCCTCTACCGTACCGTCGATCTGCAAGTCTTCGTTGCTGGAGATTTTGCCCTCCACCTGAATGCTCGAACCTAGCCACGCGGTGCGACGCTCAACAGCATTGCCTGGGCGCGTCGTAGCGGTTGCACTCGCAGGTGTGATTGGGGATCCTGACCCCGGCGTCGGGGACGGGCTAGCCAGATCCGGCTGCGGCTGTTTGCTAGTCAACATGGAGCCTCCTCTTTCGAACCAGAACGCAAGCTTAACTAGTTGCGGGAGATCACATCCGCAATCACTCTAGACCACCGCCGCAAACCGAGGCAACCTCGGAATGTCACAGAGTTGCTCGCTTTTGAAACATGCCCTTCCGGACAGGTTGAGTTAGAAGGAATGACGGCGCCCGGTAGCTTTTTTCCGCAGCCTGCTCGTGTTGTGGCCCGGAAATACTTCGCAATTCTGCGAGGAGTCCGGGCGCAGCAAGCAGCGCCCCTACAAGAACTAAGACGAGGGCCGGGAGCCCCGATGAAAAACATCGGGGTGCAGAAAACGCACAGCCCTTCGGCAAGCTCAGGATGCATAGGTTCGGCTAGGCTCACCACAGGTGCAGCGCCCCTACAACCGCTCGTGAGATTTAGACTATTCGCAGTTATTTCTGGGACGCACCGGTGGGATATGATGTGTTGTTCGTCGCAGGCGCGGGGGGCGCGACCTGGAAGGCGCGGGAGCGCGAACCGGGAAATCACCTGCGACCGAGTTCGTCGCCACCATGACTCGAAACCACAATCTTGAAGCTGCTTGGACCTATCATGACGCCACCAAGCACTCCTACGCCAGCATCCGCGCCAACCCCCATTCTTTGGACTGGGCCAATCAGCCGCTGGCTTTCAAGATTTATCCGACGCTAGAGCCGTTGCGCTTGCCGGGCGAGGTGCGCCAAACGGGTGTCGCCGCCCTCTCTGCTATCGCTGAGAGCGTCGCAGCCAAGGCGGACGCAGCGCCGGATCTGGAGGCGGTGGCTCAACTTCTCTACCTGTCCGCCGGCATCACGCGCAAGAGGAACTATCCGGGCGGCGAAATCTACTTTCGCGCCGCGGCTTGCACCGGAGCACTCTACGAGGTGGAGCTTTATCTGGTTTGCGGTGATCTCGCAAACCTGCCGGCCGGCGTCTATCACTTCGCCGCCGCCGAGTTCGGCTTACGCAGACTGCGCACCGGAGATTTTCGCCGCTCCCTGCTCGAGGCCGCTGGAGGTGAACCGGCCATCGCCCATGCGCCGCTGATCGTCGTCTGTACCTGCACCTACTGGCGGAATGCCTGGAAATATCAGAATCGCACCTACCGGCATTTCGGCTGGGACAACGGCACTCTGCTCGCCAACCTGCTGGCTGCAGGCACGGCTCTGGGGCTGCCCGCCCGGCTGGTGTGCGGATTCGTGGACGAGGAAGTAAACCGCCTGCTCGATGTCGATCCTCAGCGTGAAGTGGCCTTCTCGATGGTGGCTATCGGCCACGTCGCGGCTCTAGCGCCGCAATCCCCGGAGGAATCCTCCCCTCTTTCTCTGGAGACCGTCCCGCTCTCCCAGCGCGAGGTTGATTATCCGTTGATGCGCGAAATGCACGCTGCCTCTTCGCTCCACTCGGCCGAGGAGGTGGAACAGTGGCGCGGCCAAACTCCGATGACCAATTTTCTGGCGCCCGCCGGACCGCTCGTTCAGCTCCAGCCTTTGTCGGATAGGGAGATGCCTTGCGACCCCATCGAGCAGGTGATCTTGCGGCGCGGCTCCAGCCGCAAGTTTGCGCGGACCGCGATCAGCAAGGCGCAGCTCTCAACCATGCTGGACCGAGCCACCCGCGGAGTGCCAGCCGATTTCCTCGACCCGCTGGGGGCGCAGCTCAATCACCTTTACCTGATCGTCCATGCAGTTGAAGGGCTCAATCCCGGAGCCTATGTCTTTCACCGCGACCGTGGACTGCTCGAGTGTCTGAAGGAGGGAGATTTCCGGGCCCAGGCCGGTTACCTTGGACTCGAGCAGGGGTTGCCCGCCGCCGCCGCCGTGGACATCTTTTTTCTTGCGGACTTGCGGCCCATTCTGCAACAGTTTGGCAATCGCGGATATCGCGCCGTGCAGCTCGAAGCCGGTATTCTTGGCGGCAAAATGTATCTAGGGGCCTATGCCCAGGGCCTGGGCGCAACCGGCCTCACCTTTTACGACGATGACGTGATCCACTTTTTCTCTCCCCACGCCGAAGGCAAGAGCGCCATTTTCCTCGTAGCCGTGGGGAAGAGCGCCAGTCACAAACCCAAGTGATCGGACCGCAAGGCGGCCTCCGATCAATAAGATTGATTTTAGGTTCGAGATGGTGTCGGGAAGCAATCGTCACGAGAGCAAAGCAGGACACTACCGACTGCGCGATTAGTGAGCGGCGGGCTCGGCGGCGGGATGCATGCCGTGCTGCGGAACTTCGTGGATGCCGCGCGCGGGCGGCTCGAGATGGAAGCGGAAGAAATGATTGAGCGGGCCGGGACCCTTGCCGATGGCGTAGCCCTTCTCGATGGCCTTGGTGACATAGGCTTTCGCCAGGATCACCGCTTCGCGAAGCTGCTGGCCGCCGGCGAGCTGCGCGGCGATGGCGGAAGAAAACGTGCAGCCGGAGCCGTGCGTGTTTTCGGTCTTGACGTGATCGCCCTCGAACGTAATCACCTCAGCGCCTTCACAGAGCACGTCCGTGGGCTTCGGCATGTGCCCGCCCTTGATGATCACAGCGCGCGCTCCCATTTCGACGAGCTTGAGCGCCGCGGCCTTCATCGCCGCCACGTCCTTGATGTCCATGCCGGTGAGCAATTCGGCTTCGGGGATATTCGGCGTCACGACTCCCGCGCGCTTGAGCATCTCGTCGCGCAGGAACCGGATCCCGGCCGCGTCGAGCAGCTCCGCGCCGCCCGAGGAAGCTCGCAGCACAGGATCGAGGACAACGTGAGCGAACTTGCCGCGATCGAGAAATTCGGCGACCCCAGCGGCATTGGGGCGATTGGCGAGCATGCCGATTTTCACCGCCGCCAGTGGAACGTCTTCGAGGAGCGCGTCGAGCTGCGCGCGCAGCGTGGAGGACGGCGTCGGATGCGAAGAGTACACGCCTTGCGAGGATTGCACGGTCAGCGCCGTCACCGCCGCAACGCCATAACAATTGTGCGCCGCAAATGTTTTCAAGTCGGCCGGAACCCCTGCGCCGCATGTCGGATCAAAACCCGCGATCGTGAGGAGAATCGGTGGTGGATGGCCGTTGTGGTTACTCAACGCTGGATGTCCTCCGCGCCAGACACAAGCGCCAGCGTTCGATGCAGCAGCACCAACGCCGACATTACGAAATGTACGCGCGTTGTTTCAATGAACGCAAGAAAATTATTTGCTGCGCGTGAGGCGGCCTGTGGATTTCTCGAAGCGCGGAGCGCTCGAGCGAGCGAATCCGGCTCAGCAGAATTGATGACGCACTACGGGAAGAGACCACGCACCGTGGTGGCGTCGGCGACGCGGCCCACGGCGAGAATGTACGCACCGGTACGCATGTGGACGTGATGGCGGCGCGCCATTTCATGCACGTCGTTGAAAGCGCGCTTCATCACCATCTCGAGCCTGGCGTTCACTTCGTCGACACGCCAGAAATATCCTTGCAGGTCCTGGGCCCACTCGAAGTAACTGACGGTGACGCCGCCAGCGTTCGCCAGAATGTCGGGCAGAATCATGATGCCTTTGCGCGTCAGGACTTCGTCGGCGTGCGGCGTGGTGGGGCCGTTGGCGGCTTCGGCGACGATCTTGGCCTTGACCTGGTCGGCGTTGTTGAGGGTGATGACGTTTTCGAGCGCCGCCGGGATCAGAATGTCGCACTTGAGCGTAAGCAAATCGTCATTGGAAATGCGCGAAGTGCCAGGCATGCCGACGACGGTGCCGGAGCGTTCTTTGTAGCGCATCGCCTTCAGCGGATCGATTCCGCGCGAATTGAAAACGCCACCGCGCGAATCGCTGATGGCGATGATCTTAGCTTTCTTCTCGAAGAAAAGCTTGGCGGCGAGGGAACCGGCGTTGCCGAATCCCTGGACGGCGACGGTCGAGCCGCGGAGGGACATTCTCTTTACCTTGCACGCTTCTTCCGTGGCGAACAGGCATCCGCGCGCGGTGGCTTCGTTGCGGCCTTCCGAGCCACCGACGGATAGCGGCTTGCCGGTGACGACGCCGAGCGCGGAATAGCCCACTGTCATCGAATAGGTATCCATGATCCAAGCCATGGTCTGCGAATCAGTGTAAACGTCGGGCGCGGGAATGTCGCGCTCCGGGCCGATGATGGGAAAAATCTCCGAAGCGTAGCGGCGCGTCATACGTTCGAGCTCGCTCTTGCTCATCCGTTTCGGATCGCAAATCACGCCGCCCTTGCCGCCGCCGTAGGGGATGTTCACCGTGGCCGTCTTCCAGGTCATCCACATGGCCAGAGCTTTCACCTCATCGAGGGTGACATTGGGATGATAGCGAATGCCTCCCTTGGCCGGACCCCGCGCGATATTGTGTTGCACGCGAAAGCCGGTGAAGACTTTCACCTGGCCGTTGTCCATCTTGACCGGGATGGAGACTTCCAGGATGCGCTTGGGAGCGCGCAAGATTTGCCGCAATCCCTGATCGAGCTTGAGGTACTCGGCGGCGAGATCAAATTGAATCTGCGAGATGCGATACGGGTTCAGGTCCTCCCGCGGCGCCATCCGGGGAATGGGTTGTGGAGCCGCTTTGGCAACCGTTACCATCGTCTTTCCTCCTCGCGTTACGCTCGAGCCGCCTGCGCCCGCGAATCGCTAAACCGTTCGCGGCATTCCGGGGAACAGAAGTGAAACTGCTGGCCCGCTTGCACTAAGGTGTAAGAAATTTCCGACGAGACGTGCGTGCCGCACACCGGATCGCGCACGAGTTGCCTGGGTTCGGCTGGCACCGGCTGCGACCGCGCTGCTTCACGCGGCGCAAACAGCCAGCCGAAAAGCTTTCGGCCCAACCATGTCACCAGGAGAAACCAGAAAAGGAATCGAATTACACGGCCCAGAAACTGCACTAGCAACCACGCTTTCCGGCGGCTTCGCCCTGCTTGCTACATCTAGAATTCAGGGCCGCCCCCGCGCCGGGCCGGCTTCGTGCCACCAAGGAATGATCCAGGATTCAGCAAACTCCGCGCCGCAAGCTGCGCGAAATCCGAAGTTTAGTCAAGCTACGAAAGGCATGTCAATGAAAACTCGGCAGTTTTGCGGTTTTTCTAGACTTCGACGGTCCGGAAAAGAGCGCTGCGGGAGAGCGCGGGCGCTTGTATATTATAGAAACCAAACGTATTAAATCCAATTCGGACTCAATTGAATACGACACCCTGCGTGGCGTGGAGCCGAGCCCGATAGGGATTGGCGAGCGAGCCATCCTGGTTGACCCTAGTCGTCTGCGCAGCTAAGCTTCGGCGGTCGCTGCGTGTCGCCGATGGAGAAGAGGGGAATTCGTGGAATCGTTCAATCCAAGCACTCTCCCCAAGGCGTACCCATGAGTGGAGCTGCCGGGTTCTCGTGACTGCAGGCGCTGAGCAAATCGGTTCGGACTGGGAGCTAATCGAGAGAGTGGCGGCGAGAGACGAGAAGGCTCTCGCGACGCTCTACGACCGCTACTCCGCATTGGTGTGTGCCGTAGTTACGCGCATCTTGCGAGATGCGGCGGCGGCCGAGGAGATCCTGCAGGACGTCTTCTACCAACTCTGGCGAAGCGCTGCGCAATTTGATCCGTCGCGCGGGTCGCTGCCCGGCTGGCTGCTGGTGGTGGCGCGTAACCGGGCGATTTCCCGCCTTCGGCGGATTAACCCGGAAGAAAAACCAAGCGACGCGAGCGAGTTTTTGGAACAAACCGTAGCAGCCCCTCATGCTCTCGAAACCGAAGTCGCGCAGAAGCAATTGATGGGCAAGGTGAAGGGCGCACTCGGCGCGCTGCCACCGGAGCAGCGGCAAGCGGTCGAACTGGCCTATTTTGAGGGAATGACGCACAGTGAAATCGCCAAGCGGACGGGCGATCCGCTGGGCACGGTGAAAACACGGTTGCGGTCAGCGGTCGAAACTTTGAAGCGGACATTGCAAACATGAACGGGCATCCAACTCGGCAGGAAGAATTCGACCTCTACGCCCTCGGCGCATTCGAGGGCGAAGAAAAGCAGGCGATCGAGACGCACGTTGCCGGCTGCCCAGAGTGCGCGCGCGCGCTGGCAGAAGCGCGCGGGAGGATGGCGCTGCTGGCACTGGCTGCGCCGGAACATTCGCCTCCGCCGCGCGTAAAGGAGCGCTTGCTCGAACAAATCCGTGAAGAAGGGCGCCTCAAGACGGCCAGCAAGCCAACGCCGAAACCCTCGTTGCTGGCACAGTGGTGGGGTGCGGCGTGGGCGCCGGCGGCTGCCGTGCTGGCGATCGCGACCATCTACCTGTGGGTGAGCAACAACCGGCTGAATCGCGAATTGGAAGATTTGCGCATCGCCACGGAACAGCAGAGGGTCCAGCAGGAAAAATCGAAGGCCTTGTTCGCGCTGGTGACGGCTGGCGATACTGTGGCGGTGACGCTTAATCCCACTCCTGATATGCCCGGGGCCCAGGGTCGCGTTCTTTACAACGAGCGCCTGGGGACAGTGCTCTACAGCGGCACACTCCCGGCGCCGCCTGCGGAGAAAACATATCAGTTGTGGCTTGTGCCGGTGTCGGGCAATCCGATTAGCGCTGGGATCTTCGCGCCGGAAGCAAGCGGCGAAAGCTCGATGATTCTGACGCCGCTGCCACCGGGGATAGCGGCGAAGGCGTTCGCCGTCACCGTCGAACCTGCGGGCGGTAAGCCGCAGCCCACGGGCCCGAAAGTATTGATCGGCGCCACATCCTAGGAGGGCATCCCGGGAGACTACCTTTTTCTTCCCTCGGGCAATCCAATGGGTGTAAGCTGGCGTACTCCTACTGGAACCGAACAATCGCTGGCCGAGGTGAGATCAGGCCAGGGGCAAAGCACGAAACAAAATCAACTGGAGGAATGAGACGATGAAGAAAATGCTGAGCACATTCGCACTTGTTGCGATGGTGTTTGCAACGATTGGCCTTGCCGTCCAGGCGAAGGAAGACAAGACCATGACGTGGACGGGCTGGGTGAGCGATAGCGCCTGCGCAGCCAAGGGGACAAGTGCGGACCACAAGGCGTGCGCCGTCAAGTGCGTCAAGGAAAAGGGCGCGTCGTGGGTGTTCGTGAACAGCCAAACGAAGGCCGTCCTGAATATCCATAACCAGGACGCGGTAAACGCGGACTCCGATCTGGGCCAGGAAGTGAAGGTCACCGGGCACTTGATGGACGACGGGTCGCTTCACGTGGACAAGATCGCATCCGCCGGAAGCAGCATGTAAACCAGGTTCGCGTCAGAGGGCCGGCGGTGAAGTCTGCACCCCGGCTCTCTGCCGCAACAGTTCCATTTTTCTTCGGGGAATTCTTCCCGCCCTTCCGCAGTTCGATTCCGAAACGATCCCGTTGAATTTTGCCGGCTAGGATTCCGCAGGAATACGTTCGGCACCCATGTAGGGGCGCAGAACTTCGGGGATGAGGATGGAACCGTCTTCCTGTTGGAAATTCTCGACAATCGCGATCCAGGTGCGGCCGATAGGCAGACCGGAACCGTTCAGCGTGTGCACAAATTCGCTCTTGCCTCCCTTCGGTTTGTAGCGGATGCCGGCGCGGCGGGACTGAAACGCTTCGCAATTCGAGCAGGAAGAAATCTCCATGAATTCGTTCGAGGATGGCAGCCATGCTTCGATGTCGTACGTCTTCGCCGAAGCGAAGCCCAAGTCGGCGGTGCAAAGCTGCATGACGCGGTAGTGGAGGCCGAGTTTCTGCAAAATCACCTCGGCGTCGTGTACGAGCTTCTCGAGCTCGTCGTAGCTTTCCGCGGGCCGCGCGAACTTGAAAATTTCCACCTTCTGGAACTGATGCTGGCGCTTGATGCCTCGCGTGTCCTTGCCCGCGGCACCCGCCTCCGAGCGAAAGCAGGACGTCCAGGCGCAGACCTTGAGGGGAAGCGCATCGGCGTCGAGCGTTTCGTCGCGATACATGTTCGTCAGCTCCGTTTCCGCAGTCGTCGTCAGCCATAGGTCGGTGCCTTCGAGACGAAACATGTCGCTCGCAAATTTCGGGAGCTTGCCGTCCGCCACGAGCGACGCCGAGTTGACGATGAACGGAGGGAGGATTTCCGTGTAGCCGTGCTCGCGCGTGTGTACGTCGAGGAAAAAATTCGCCAGGGCACGTTCGAGGCGCGCGCCGAGCCCTCGATAGAGCGCAAACCGTGCGCCGGCAATTTTTACCGCGCGCGGCAAATCCAGAATTCCAGCGCGTTCACCCACTTCCCAGTGCGGCCGGGGCGTGAAATTGAATTTCGGCGGCGCACCCCAGCGGCGCACTTCGACGTTGTCCGCGGCGCTCTTGCCCACCGGCACCGAGCTGTGCGGAATGTTCGGCACCGTGAGCAAGAACGCGCGCAGACGATCATCGAGCTCCGCGATTCGTTCATCGTTGCGCTTGATTTCGTCCGCGACCGTCTTCATGCGCCCGAGGATTGCGGCCGCATCCTGCCCGGCTTTCTTCAGCTTCGCGATTTCCTCGCTGGCCTTGTTTCGTTCGGCCTTGGATCGCTCGGTCGAGGTGATGAGCTGGCGGCGCTCGGCGTCAATTTCACGAAACGCAATCAAATCGAGAGTGACGGCGCGGTTGCGCGTCATCTGCTCGATCAGGTCGAGGTGGTCGCGGAAGAATCCTAGGTCCAGCATAGGCAAAAGAGAATACCCGAATCAGGCCAATGCACGCCAGCCGCCACAATTCCGGGCGGTGGTTCAGTTTCCGATAATCCGACTACTCGGCCAGTATCTCCTGGAGGGTCCGTATTTGCTCACTCTTGGGGTGATTCTGGGAGGTCTAAAGAAGCCTTCTCGCTTGAATCCTTGACTGATCGAGCCTTGCGGATTAACTTGTGCGTATCAACCGCGTAGCGCTTTCCAAGCCGATGAGTAACATTCAAGACGTAACTACCAAGTGCGCCCGCACAAACGCCCAGCATCTCGTGAGATATAGTCACACACTCATTCACCCTAAGCCGTAACCAGGGACATGCCTCAACGAGCCGCCGATCTGCGCGAGAAGCGCGATGGACAAGAACATTACGCAGGTGGTGAGTCTGCCAAATCATCTTCCTGTCCTCATCTTCCACGTCGCCCGACAGATCAAGATACTGCAGAAGACCTTCAAAGGCGTCTACTCCATTCTTTCTGCCGAGATTTCTGCCGAGCTCGGCAATTAGAAAACGCATACGTTCCTCCTTGTCTCTTGTCTCAAATTCCGCAAGGGAAACGCGGACTCTCGCGAAGTCTTCCTTCTTGAGCACGTCAGGCTCGTTAAGCAATATGCCGACGACCATGTCCTCGATGGCCGCTTCCAAAGCTGCCCACATACCGACCAGAGCATGTGCGTGAAGCAAAGGAAAACCTGTCTTGCATTCATTCTCTGCAAGCTCCGCTTCTTTCTTGGCTTCGGTCAGATTGGAAGTAAGTTCCGCATGCTCCTCAGGGTCAGACCCTTCAATCAAAGTTTCGAAAATGCCCGGCATCCCGGTCAAAACGTGTATGCCTCGCATGCTGAGATGCAACAGACGAAAATCGCTCTTCCAAGAATCGAGAAAACGTTGAAGCGGCACGACTGCGTAGCGAGGGATTGCATCAGCCATTCAGGGACACTCCGGAAGATTCGATCATAGCGCACTTTGAAAATAGAATACGACCCTTGGCTCCGAGTGGCGCGCGACCCGGGCATGTCCTGTGACCCAACTTATCAGGAGTTATCGAAGTCCCGGAGCAAATACGTGGTGAAAAGCGGATTTCTCAACTCTTATCCAGGCCGAACGAACTGCGCTCTGATCTTTGGCAGTTGGAACCACACGATTAGGAGCACCAATACAACACAGAAACCTAGCACCATAACTCTGTGGTTGGGATTCAACCGCGTCAGAAAAATAGTGGCAAATACGTTCCAACTACAAATCACAACTCCGAGTGACCGTCCCCAATCTTTCCAGCGAGCGATGCCCGTCGCTGCGAGAACAAACAACACGGCAACGATTGCTTGACCCAACGGGACCCACGGTCTTTCTCTCCAAGAATTGTTGGGACCTGAGACCCAGCGGAGGACCACGAATAGCACCCGGACTCCAATAAACAGAAATATCGCCGTGACCAACCAGTTCGAGTATTTGACTATCGGGCTCACTACACCTCCATTGGAGTCTCCATCGCCTCTTGCAGTGACTAGCTCCCGGACGCAGCGGAACTATTCGACACTATCTTGTATCACAGGCTCGTGTGGCCAACCCAGCGCACTGCTACCCAGACGAAGCGAGGTCGGATACCTGTCGATGAACGAGGGAGATTGTCACCAGCTAGTTGGCTAATGCCTGATTAACGCGGTAATCGGAAACTGACCCTGTACCCAACCCGGGTGACTCCTCGCGGGGTTCGGCCAGGAATCAGTACCTTTCACTCTTCGACCCTTCCTCTTGGCGACTCTTTGACTTTGTCGGCCATGCGCTTCAAAATCAACCAAGATGGCAAACACTGTCTATATCGTGAGCGCGGCGCGGACGCCGATCGGGAAATTCGGCGGCGTGATCGCGGTGTGAGCGGCACTCGAGCGCGCGTTTAGCGCACCCTTGCCGCCGGTACAGACGCCCGGAGTCGGCGATGAGATTTCCCTGGGCACGGAAAGCAGATCCCCTACGAAACCAATAGGAGGTGGAAGCGATAGAAAGGCTCCCTGGCGCGTCGATGAGCTTCTTTTCATTGCTGGCCTTCATGCCCAGCTACTCGAGGAGTGATACGACTCCAGTGCCGAGGTCATAATACCCGGCGACAACCTTCAGCTTATTTTCTTTCACTAAACCGGAAATGACGGTCGATGCTTGGCGCAGCAGGGTAGCTTGAATCTTCGCATTTGCTTTGGACGCTGCCTCAAGGTTTGGTCCGGCCTGATCAACCGCAGGCTGGATATGCGAAAAGAGTGCGCTGATCTGCCCAGGAACCTCCTTGGCTTGAATCGTGGCCTTGACTGCCCCGCAACCACTATGTCCCATCACCACGATTACCTTCGCTCCCAGTACCGCTGCACCATATTCGAGGCTCGCGATGATCTCCGAAGCGGCGAAATTCCCGGCGACGCGCGTAACAAAAATATGACCGATAGTTTGATCGAAAACCAACTCAACGGGTACCCGGGAATCGGCACATGACAACACCGCTGCGAACGGTTCCTGCTTATCAATTGTATGCTGTTTCAATATCGCAAGGTCATGCTCGAAAGAAGTCAAACGTTCAGTCGAGAACCGCCGATTGCCATCCATCAATTCCTGCAACGCGGCATCGGGGCTGAGCGC
Organism: Terriglobia bacterium; assembly: GCA_041496565.1. GTDB lineage: Bacteria > Acidobacteriota > Terriglobia > Acidiferrales > UBA7541 > JBGPTK01. The sequence continues at coordinate 11,896 of JBGQEW010000050.1, forward strand.
GGTCTGTGCCAAAACCCGGCGTGGTGCCACGAACTCCATTCCCGTCGCGGTCACCAATCCCGCGACTGCTCCTCCTAGGGTCATTTTGAAAAAACTTCGTCGTGAGGAGTCTTCGTTCGACACTTTAGGATGCAGGCCGTAGACGGAGGAAGGTTCAAGAGCTGGTGTAGTCCCATTGCGTTTAGGATCGTCGTTTGCTGCGTCGAATAGAAAACTCATTTGTCAAAGCCTCCAATTGAGATCACTGCTGAAGGGACGCTGCAATATACTCTGAGCATGTACTCGCCGCAATCGACAGAGATGTCGCTAATGGGATTTATCAGCGTCTATATCGACTCAACGCCTGATTAACGCGCTAATCGGAAACTGACCCCGTACCCAACCCGGGTGACTCCTCGCGGGGTTCGGCCAGGAATCAGTACCTTTCACTCTTCGACCCTTTCTTCGTGCGACTCTTTGACTTTGTCGGGCATGCGCTTCAAAATCAACCAAGATGGCAAACACTGTCTATATCGTGAGCGCGGCGCGGACGCCGATTGGGAAATTCGGCGGCGGGCTAGCGGATTTCACCGCGCCGGATTTGGGCGTGATCGCGGTGCGAGCAGCGCTCGAGCGCGCGTTTGGCGGACCCTTGCCGCCGGAACGGACGCCGGGAGGGGACATCGATATTCCCAAGGGCGCAACATGGTTCGGCTACGCTCACCACAAGAGCAGCGCTCCTGCGAAACCCATTGGAGGCGGCAGCGCTCGAGAGGTTCCGTGGCGTGTGGATGAGCTGATTTTCGGCAATGCGCGGCCCGCGGGCGTGGGGCCGAACCCGGCGCGGCAGATTGCCTGGCGCGCGGGGCTGGGCGACGACGTTCCCGCGTTCACGGTGAACATGGCGTGTGCGTCGAGCCTGCGGGCGCTGGCGCTCGGATGGCAGCAGATTTGCCTCGGCGAAGCGGAGATCATCGTCGCCGGCGGAGCGGAATCGATGAGCCGCGTGCCGTATTTCGTCGAGGGCCGCTGGGGCTTTAAGATGGGCAACCAGCCGCTGGTGGACGGAATGTATCGCGACGGCTTCCTTTGCCAAATTTCGAAACTGGTGATGGGCGAGACGGCGGAACTTCTGGCCGAGCAGTACAAGATTTCGCGCGACGAGCAGGATGAGTTCGCGCTCGAAAGCCATCGCCGCGCGGCGCGCGCCGCGGCCGAATGCCACTTCGGCGCGGAGATCGTGGCCATCGAGCGCACGGACAAGAAGGGGAAAGTCACGCGGATCGAGAAAGACGAGCACGTGCGGCCGGACGTCACGCTCGAAGGCCTGGCGAAGCTGCCGCCGGTGTTCAGCAAGTCGGGCACGGTCAGTGCGGGGAATTCGAGCGGGATTACCGACGGCGCCGCAGCGGTCGTGCTGGTGAGCGAACGCAAGCTGCGCGAATTGAAACTAACGCCGCTCGCGCGCATCGTTGACGCAACCATCTCCGCAGTGGATCCGCGCGTGATGGGCATCGGGCCCGTGCCCGCGGTGCGGCGGCTCGCGGAGCGCACCGGATGGAAGCTCGAAGACTACGACGCGGTGGAGCTGAATGAAGCTTTCGCGGCGCAAGTGCTGGCCTGCGATCGCGAACTGCATTTCAACGGCGAGAAGCTCAATCCCAATGGCGGCGCGATCGCGCTAGGCCATCCGATCGGCTGCACCGGCGCGCGCATCGCGACGACTCTTGTCCACGAGCTGCGCCGCCGCAAGGGCCGCCGCGGACTCGCCACACTTTGCGTCTCCGGCGGATTGGGAATGGCGGTGGCCATCGAAGCAGTGTGATTCTGCGCGCGAACAGATTTCTGGGAGAAACGAAAATGGCAAACGAGATTCGGACAGATGAAGAAATCGCACGGCCGGCGAAGTTGAAGCCGGAAGAGTTCCAGTTCGTTCGCTACCGGCTGGAGGGCCCCGTTGCGCGGCTGACGCTCGACCGCCCGGATCACAATCTGCTGAACGAGCGCGTGCTCGCGGAGCTGGCCACGGGGATCGAGGCGGCCGGCGATCACGCGGAAGTAAAGCTGATCGTGCTGAGCGCCGCGGGCAAGACATTCTGCGGGGGAATCGAGCTGGGCGAATATTCGCAGCGGCGCGTCTTTCAGGTGCTGGATGCATTCCGCAGCACGTTCGACGCCATGCTCGAAACCGGCAGGCCGGTGCTCGCGGTGGTGAACGGGCCGGCCTTCGGCGGCGGATCGGAGCTGGCGCTGCTGAGCGATCTGGTGGTGGCGACGCCGCGGGCGCGGTTCGCGCAGCCGGAAATCAAGCTGGGCGCGTTCCCTCCACTGGCAGCCGCGATTCTGCCGTTCATCGTCGGGCCGAAGCAGGCGCTCGAACTGGTTTTGACGGGCGAAACCATTTCCGCCGAACGCGCGCACGAATTGAGACTCGTGAACCGCCTGGTGCCGGAAGACCAGCTCGAAAAAACCGTGAACGAACTCATCGCGCAGGTGACAGCGCAGTCGGGGCCGGTGCTGACCATGGCGAAAAAGGCGGTCCTCGGCAGCATGGGCATGTCGCTGCGCGATGGAGTGCGCAACTCGATGAATGTTTTTCTGAACGAACTCTCCCGGCTCGAAGACCCGCAGGAAGGCTTGCGGGCGCTCATCGAAAAGCGCGCGCCGCATTGGAAGAATCGGTAAACTTCGCCAAAGAGACTTCCATGGATGATCCGATCCAGTCGAATCCGCGCGGCGACGCCAAAGAAGATAGCTCCGGGACTCCGGCGAACTCTGCAAACAATTTCGCGATGTTTGCAGTTGCGGAGCGGGCTCGCGAGCAGCATCGGCGCGCGATTCTGCGGCGGCTCGAGGCGCTGCTCGCCGCCGCCGGCGCGGCATTCATTCTGACCACCTGGCTCCTGGTGCGGATGGACATTGCCGGAAAATCTGCAGCGGGGAATTCCAATGCCTCGCAGGTGGTGCGGAGACAGCTCGAAGCGCTCGATCGAGGCGAGCTGCGCGAGGCTTACGCGCTTTTCTCCCAGCACTATCGCCAGCAAGTGCCGTTTGAGGCGTTCCATGAACTCGTGGCTTCGCACTGGAGGATGTTCCGCGCGCGCAAGATTGAATTCGTGAACCGCGAGGAGTCGCGAGTGCGCGCCGTGCTGGACACGCACATCACAGCATCGGACGGCGGACACTATCTGGCGCGGTATACGCTGGTCGAAATCGAGGGGCAGTGGTGGATCGACGACCTTCGCTGGGGGATCGAGGGCGAGGCGAGGGGCCGCATCACGGCCTAGCAAGAACCGTCCTGCAGCTCCACTGAAGCGGCACGTTGACATCTCCAACCGCAGCCACTAGCATGCGCACAAGGTTTTCACCCATTTCGAATCGGCGTGATGAGGTGATCCATGAGTGCTGCTACGCGGTTGCGTTACCTTCGGGTTGTCCTGGTGCTTGTCGGACTGATTTTTATCTTCGGCGTTTACCCGCTCATGACGAACTGGTGGCCATCCGGATGGAGGTGGACACCCAACCAACCTGAGTACGAACAAATGATCGTCGGCGTCTATGCGACTCTCGGCATGTTCCTCATCCGTGCTTCTCGAAACCCGCTGCGGAATCTCAGCCTGATTTGGTTCACTGTTTGGTCGAGCCTGGTTCACGCAGGGATCATGGCGGTACAGGCATTCCAGATGCCGCATGAACACGGCCATCTGCTGGGAGACGTGCCCGCATTGGCGATTGTGGCTGTGGCATTGGCGGTGTTGACTCCACGCGGAGGAGACGCCCAAGCGGCAGTAGCCGCTGCCTAGCAAGAGACCGTCACCCGGGCCTTCCAGGAACTCCCCCGGCGCGGCCATGTGTGCGACCAAGGAATGCGGATGAATTGACAGTCCGTCCGGGAACAAAAATAAAGAAGGCCCGCCTCGACTGGAATCGAAGCGGGCCTTTTTGAATTTTAATCCTGGCGGCGACCTACGTTCCCACACCGTTACCAGCGCAGTATCATCGGCCCTGCGGGGCTTAACTACCGTGTTCGGGATGGGAACGGGTGTGACCCCCGCGGTTAGGCCACCAGGAAATTCTGGAAGCTGGAGGCTGGAATCCAGAATCTGGAAAATTCCAGGCTCGAAAGCTTCACGAAATCGGAAGATCGAAAACGAAACTCGAAAATTAAATTTCGAGGATCGTGAATCGAGCTTTGCAACCGAATGAAGTTGGCATCTGCAAATTGCGTTTCGAGTAGTGCAGGTGAAAAGACAAGCTTGATCAAGACGTGCTGCCCTGGACGGGCAGCGACGCGTTGGGAAAGTTTTATGGTCAAGCCGAACGGCCGATTAGTACGGGTAAGCTACACGCATTGCTGCGCTTCCACCTCCCGCCTATCAAGGTCGTAGTCTTCGACCGGCCTTCATAGACCGCCGCAGCGGCCTTGGGAGACCTTATCTCGAGGCGAGCTTCTCGCTTAGATGCATTCAGCGATTATCTCTTCCGGACTTCGCTACCGAGCGATGCCACGGGCGTGACAGCTCGATCACAAGAGGTCCGTCCATCCCGGTCCTCTCGTACTAG
>JBGQEW010000051.1:0-16154 GCA_041496565.1 Terriglobia bacterium
ATCGCGATATCGTACGGACGCGGCGTCGAATGCGAAGCCATCGAGCAGGCGCTCGCCACCTTCCGCGGCGTACGCAGGCGGATGGAAGTGAAGGGCGAAGCCGGCGGCGTCACCGTCGTCGAAGACTTCGCACACCATCCGACGGCAATTCGCCTGACGCTCGAGGCGGCGCGGACTCGCTGGCCCGGGCGCAGGATTTGGGCGGCGATCGAGCCGCGTTCGAACACCATGCGCCGAAAGGTCCACCAGGCTGAACTCCCAGAGGCGCTTGCGCAGGCCGATGCCGTCTTCCTCGGCCCTGTCAGCCGCGCGCAGTTGCTCTCCGATGACAACCGGCTTTCCCCCGAGCAGGTTGCTGCCGATTTGCGTGCCGTCGGCAGAAATGCGCGCGCCTTCGCCTCGGCCGCGCAGATTGTTAACGCCCTTTCTGGCGAGCTTCAGCCCGGTGATGTGGTGCTGGTGATGTCGAACGGAAGTTTCGACGGCCTCTTGAACAAGCTGCTCGAAAAACTCGCTCAGCGTGACAAGGTCCCTGGATGAGGAGGCTGGCGCTCCGCGCGGCAATCTTACTCTCCCTCTTTGCCGCCAGCCCGGTTGGTGCGGCCATTCGCTATTCCGTCTCCGTGGCGCACCCCGAGCAGCATCTCTTCCACGTGCGCATGACGATCGCGGACTCCGGCCGCGAATTCGTCGTTCAGCTTCCCGCCTGGAATGCGCTCTATCAAATCCGGGACTTCGCCCATCGCGTCCAAAATGTTCGTGCCTTCGCGAGCACTGGCGGCGGGCAAGCCCTTTCCCTCGCCGTGGACAGGCTCGACAAACAAACTTGGCGGATCGGCCCGCGCGCTTCGGAGGATGGAACCTTGCCTGTCAGCGTTGAATACGCCGTCTATTGGGACGAGCTCGGCCCCTTCAGCTCACAATTAAACAAGCACCATGCCTTCGTTAATCTCGCCGAGATTTTGATGTACTTGCCCGTGCGGCGAGCGGAAGCCGTGCAGATCGATTACTCCGACCTGCCATCCGGATGGAAGGTAGCTGAGGAACTCGCTGCTTCGGGCGGGGCGAATTCGTTTGTGGCGCCCAGCTACGATGCGCTTGTGGACGCTCCGGTCGAGATGGGGGCGTTCAGTGAATTTCGTTTTGAAGAAAGCGGCGCGCACTTTCGCGTGGTGGTTGATGGCAAGGATTGGCGCGAAGGCCAACTGACCGACCATCTCCGTCGCATCGTTCGTTATGAAATGCAACTCATGGGCGGACCGCCGTTCGCGGAGTACACGTTCTTCTACCATTTCGGGCCGTCGGCCGAGGTCGGCGGCGGAGGAATGGAGCATGCCAATTGCACCGCAATCGCTTCGGACTCTGGCGAGAGTGCTACCAGCGTCTCGGCGCATGAGTTCTTCCATCTATGGAACGTCAAGCGCATCCGTCCGCAGAGCCTCGAGCCGCTCGATTACTCGCGCGAGCAATATACCCTCGCGCTCTGGTTTGCCGAGGGCGTGACGAACACCTACGGCGCCTACGCGCTCGAACGCACCGGCCTGTGGTCGCGCCGGCAGTGGTACGACGATCTTGCCGCGCAACTCCAGGAGCTTGACTCGCGCCCTGCGCGCCTGTGGAAGAGCGTCGAAGAAGCCAGCCTCGATGCGTGGTTCGAGAAATATGCCCTTTACCGCCGTCCTGACTTTAGTATCTCGTATTACAACAAAGGCCAGATTCTTGGTGTGTTGCTCGATTTGAAAATCCGTGACGCCACGCAGAATCACGCTTCGCTCGATAACGTTCTGCGCGCGATGAACGAGCAATTTGCAAAGCGCGGCCGTTTCTATCGCGACAGCGCGGATATCCAAGCGGTCGCTGCGGAGGTTTGCGGTTGCAAGCTCGATGAGTTCTTCTCGCGTTACGTTTCCGGCGCCGGGGAAATTCCCTACGCGGACTTCTTGGCCCTCGCCGGCCTCCGGTTGAAGTCGAGCGGGCGCATGGTTCCCGACCTCGGCATTTTGATTGTCCACGGCCCGGAAAATTCCTCCATCGTAGCGGCGGTTGAGCCGGGCAGCAGCGCCGAAGCCGCCGGGATTCTGGAAGGTGACGTGGTTCTTCAAATCAATCGCGAATCCATCCCGCGGAATATCACCAGCTGGCTGGGCGGGCATGCCACCGGCGAGATTCTGAGCCTCCGGGTGCGCCGCGACGGCACGGAGCGCGAAATTCCTTTTGTCCTCGGTGGGCGTGACGTGCGCATGTATGAAATCGAAGAAGATTCTCATGCCACGAAGGAGCAGCGCCGCATTCGCGACGGGCTTCTCCACGGCACCACCGATTAGCTCGCAATGATTCGAACTCTCTTCGCCGGAATCTACCTTTTCTTTCTCGTCGTTCTCGTCGCTCCAGTTTTCATATTGCACGCCTACCTCACAGGCTCGGCGGATCGGATGTATCGCGTTGGCGTCGGAGGCTTGCGCTTGTTGCTGCGGATGGCGGGTGCACGCGTTCGCGTCGAGGGTGTCGAAAACATTCCGCCGGGTGTGTGCGTCTTCGTCGCCAACCATACCAGCAACGTGGACCCTCCCGCGGTGGTCGCCGCCATCCCCCGGCGCGTCGGGCTTCTCGCGAAAAAAGAAGTGTTTCGCATACCCATCGTGAAGTCGGTACTGTTGCTTGCAAATATCGTGCCGGTGGACCGCAAAGATCGCGATGCCGCCGCGGCCAGCGTTGACAAGGCGGTGGAAAATCTAAAATCCGGAGTGTCTTACCTCGTCTATCCCGAGGGAACCAGGAGCCGTGACGGTCGCTTGCTCCCCTTCAAGAAAGGCTCATTCGTGATGGCCATTGAAGCCGCCGTGCCGATCGTGCCCATATCGGTCGTTGGTGCGCACAAAATCATGCGGAAAGGAAAGTGGGCGATTCATCCCGGCGAAATCCTTGTGAAATTTGGTAAGCCGATTGACGCGTCGGCATACGCCATCGAGCGCCGCGCCGACCTCTTGGCGGTCGTCCACGCAGCCGTCGCCTCCGGTCTGCCTCCGGACCAGCAGCCTGCGGGTCCACCCGAAGCCGTCTGAGCAAGGATCGTCCCGCCTTCGAGCATCCAGTCTTCGTCCCCCAGATCGAGGCTATTTCTCGCGCAGTTCTTTCACATCGGCAGCCAGCTTCATCACTAGCTTTCGCAGTTCCGGCAGCCGGTTGAACACCGCCACCGACTTGTACCATGCCTCGGTCGGAACCGCAGGCGAACCGGAGTACGATGCCTGGCCCGGCAAGTCGTTGCCCGCGGCAGATTGCCCGGTCAGGATGGAGCCGTCACCCATCTTGAGATGCCCGCCGCTGGCTGCTTGCCCGGCCAGGATGCAGTGATTCCCGACGCGCGTTGACCCTGCCAGCCCCACTTGTCCGCAGAGCAGCGTATCTTCGCCGACTTTTGTCGAGTGTCCCACGAGCACCAGGTCATCGAGTTTCGACCCGCGGCCGATCCGCGTCTCGCCGATCGTCGCGCGGTCCACGGCGCTGTTGGCCTGGATCTCCACGTCATCGCCGATCACCGTGATGCCCGATTGCCGCATCTTGTACCATCGTCCGCCAGCATCCTTCGCGAAGCCGAATCCGTCGCCCCCAATCACCACGCCGTTTTGAAGAATTACGCGATGGCCGATCCGGCATCCTTCCCGAACGTTTGCGTGCGAATGCGCGAAGAAGTCGTTTCCAATGTGAACGTCGCGATAGATCGCCACAAAGCTGTGAAGCACGGCGTTGCGTCCGATCTCTACGCCTTCGTCCACGAAGCAGTAGGGACCGATGTGCGCGCCGGTACCGATCCGCGCGGAACGCGCTACCACCGCCGTGGGATGAACGCCCGGGGCGTAAATCGGTGCATCGTGGAACATTTCGATCGCGCGAGCGAAGTCCAGGTAGGGATTAACCGACCGCAGCGCCGCGATCGGCACGGGGCCTTCCTCGCGTGGAATCAGAATCGCGGAGGCGACGGTGCGCTCGACGACGGAGCGATACCGGCGGTTCGCTAGAAACGTCAACTGGCCCGGCCGCGCCTCCTCGATTCCCGCGACGCCCGTGATTTCAATCTCGGGATCGCCTTCGAGCTCGCACTGCAACCGTTCGGCAATTTCGCCCAGTCTCATGGATATTCTCCTCGGAGGTGCGCGGCGTTGAGCCTTTCCGTGTGCCGCATCGGTGAATGTACAACATTTCGGACCTCGCACTCGCGCTAGAAAATCGGCACGCAGGTCTCAGGCAGGCGGGGCGGGGCGGGGAAGCGCTGGTTATTCCGTGAAGAGCTTCGGCTGCGTTGTGGCCGCGGCTGCTCGGGCGGCCGTGCGCCGCGCGATGCCAACCACGCCCAGGACTTTCATCTCCTCGAGCGCCGCCCGTGGAATAAAAATCCGCAAGCTGTTGCCGTGCAGGTCGGGTGGTGTGATCTGAATGCCGTTGGCGAGCAAGTCGAGCAAATCGTTCGCAACTATCCCCTCGAGCACATCGTTGTCGCGAAACTTCAGCCGCACCCATAGGCCATCGAGCTTTGGCCGGCTGAAGAAGCTCTTGCGCTCCGGCTCGAACTTTTCCGTGAACTCGCGCACAAAGTAAATGCTCTTCACGTCTCCGAGAGGCAGCGCCCGATACTCCCCTTCCGGGGTTAGCAGGTCGACCGCCTCTGCCAGCCCCAGGTTTGCAGGGTTCAGATATCCGTGGACCGTCGAACGGTCGAACAGAAGGGCAACCACCTTCTTGTGTGTGGACGTTGGCGCGCGGTTTTTCACCAGACGAAGGCCTTTGGGCAGGCTATTGCTAATCTGCGTTGGCGATGGTACAATGGTACTATAGAGCTGTCAACTCATAGGTGTCTAAAGGGTTAGTGTCGGAGCGTCCGGCGATTGACCGCAAAAACAAAGATTCTAAGGTCCGCTTCGGTCATCACCTTTGCCACCCTAACCAGCCGCGTTTTCGGCTACATACGCGACCAGCGGATCACTTTATTGCTGGGGACTTCGCTATCGGCCGATTCCTTCATCCTCGCCTTTCGAATTCCAAATCTGCTGCGCCGGCTGATTGGCGAGGGTTCGATGACGGCGTCCTTCATCCCCGTTTTTACCAGATATTTGGCTCGCGAGGAAAGAGAAGCGGTATGGAATTTTGCCAATCGAGTCTTTTGGACCCTGTCGCTCATCCTCGGGGCGGTGTCTGTCGCGGGTATGGTTTTCTCGCCACAGATTGTGCATCTTTTTACCCTGTTTGGCAGGGATCCCGCTCAGTGGGGCCTCGCCGTCTATCTGAATCGAATCATTTTTCCATTCCTATTCTTCATCGGCCTGTCCGCTTTGGCGATGGCCATTCTCAACAGCTTTCACCTCTTTGGCCTTCCAGCCTCGAGTCCGATCTTGTTCAATCTCGCGATCATCGGGTTCTCGTTCGGCGTGGTTTACCGGCCGATCATGCAACTCGCTCCAGTAGCCTATCGCACCCCTGCCGTGGCGCTAGCGGCGGGAGTGGTTCTCGGCGGGGCGCTCCAGTTCTTGTCGCAAGTGCCGGAACTCATTCGCAATGGGATGCGCTTTCGCTTCGCTCTTTCGTTTTCGGATCCGGGCGTGCGCAAGGTGGGACGCCTGCTGATTCCCGGGTTCTTCGGCATCGGGGTCTACCAGATAAACTTTTTTGTAGGGACTCTTTTTGCGACGGCTTCGAAGATGCCACACGGCAGCATCACTTCGTTGTACGTCGCCGAACGCGTGATGGAGCTCGTGCTCGGCGCCTTCGCGATTTCCGTCGCCACGGCAATTCTGCCGATGATGTCGCTCCAGGCCGCTTCCGGAGATTTCGAGACACTGAAAAAAACGTTCGCCTTCTCTCTGCGGACCGTCTTGTTCATCGCCATTCCCGGCGCGCTGGGACTGATCCTTCTCCGCGGGCCGATCATCGAGGTCTTGTTCCAGCACGGTCGCTTCACCTCCGATTCCACGGCGCTCACTTCACGCGCCCTGTTCTATTACGCCCTCGGCCTCCCCGCGTTCGCGGGAATCAAGCTCATCGTTCCGGCCTTTTATTCGCTCCACGACACCAGCAGCCCGGTGCGCGTGGCGGCTTACGCCATGGCGCTCAACCTCCTGCTGAATGTGTTATTCCTCGAACTGTTTTTCGGGACGCTTTACAACGGCAGCCCGGCGCTGGCGACTTCGCTTTCCGCCTATTTCAACTTTGGCCTTCTATTTATTTTTTTGCGTCAACGTCTGGGTCGCCTGGGGACGCGGGGGTTGGTCAACTCCTTCATCAAGATTCTCTTGTGCGCTGCGGCGATGGGGGCCGTCTGCTACGGCACGCTGAGGATTTCCGGCTTCTCGAATTACCAGCATTTCATGCCGCGCTTGGCGGTGCTTTCCCTGATTATCGCTGCTGGCCTGTTGACCTACCTCGGTGCGGCGCGGCTGTTGCGTTGCGAAGAAGTGGACGAAATATCTGAGCTCCTGCGGCGAGGCAACGACGCTGTCGCCGCTCCGCCCATGATGATGGAGTAGGCATGCAAGCGATTGCAAAACCGGTGCGAAAGGGCCCATCCGACGCCATGGCCCGCGCGTTCCTGAGTTACATTCGCGTGGAAAGGGGGCTCTCGGAAAACACCCTGTCCGCCTACGGCCGCGACCTAGCGAAGTTCGAAGCCTTTGCCGCGAAGCGCGGGCGCCCCCTGTGCCAGATGATGCGAGACGACATTGTGGATTTCCTGGGCAGCCTGTACCGGCAGAAGCTCGACAGCCGCTCGGTTGCCCGGCATCTCGTGGCTCTGCGCTGCTTTTTCCGGTTCGCCATGGCCGAGGGTTTTGTCCGCGACGATCCCGCGCAGAACATTGAATCGCCGAAATTCCGCCAGTCGCTTCCGTCGTTTCTCAGCATCGCGGAAGTGGACCGCCTCCTGGCGCAGCCGGACACTTCGACCGTCCTCGGTTTGCGCGACAAGGCGCTGATCGAGCTGCTCTACAGCACCGGCCTGCGCGCTTCCGAAGTCTCCGGCCTGCGCGTCGGTGATATTCAGATGGAAGTCGGCTGCTTGCGGTGCATTGGGAAGGGCGACAAGGAGCGCAAGGTGCCCGTCGGCCGCGTGGCGATCGCCGTGGTCCAGGAATATCTCCGCACTGCACGACCGAAGCTCCTGGGGCAAAACGTGTCTCCCTATCTGTTCGTGAATCGTCGCGGCGGGAAGCTTGGCCGCTTCGCCCTCTGGCAGCGCCTCTCCGTTTACGGGAGAAAAGCGGGGCTGCGGATGAGTATGTCGCCCCACAAACTGCGGCACAGCTTTGCCACTCACCTGCTCGAACGCGGCGCCGATCTGCGCTCGGTGCAGATGATGCTGGGCCACACCGATATCGCTACAACGCAAATTTATACTCACGTCGTGCAGGACCGGCTGAAACAGATTTACAAGCAGCACCACCCGCGAGCTTAGGAGAATGGACGCGGATTTCTGGAGGCGGCACAGGACCATGGCGAAGCGGCTCGAGGAGGCTACGCGGTATGCCTGATTATATGTATCTCTTGGAAAGCCGGCTTTCGCCCGAGCAGCGCGCCTCGCTGGTCCGCGTGCAGGAGCTGGCGCGAGCGCAGGAGTCCAACGTCTATCTCACCGGCGGCGCCGTTCGCGATTTAATTTCGGGCATGCCTCTGCGGGACCTCGACTTTACCATCGAGGGCAACCCGGCTCGCATGGTCAACGAACTGGAGAAAGGCGGCGCGCGAATCGTTTCGGCAAACGAGAAGCTGCGCCACTATGAGCTGATCTTTGCCGGCGACGTGGATGGCTCCATCGCGGCCGCGCGCGACGACGTTTACGACCGCCCCGGAAGCAGGCCGGAAAATCGCTGGTCCACCGTGATGGAAGACTTGCGGCGGCGCGATTTTTCGCTCAACGCCATTGCGATTTCGCTGAACCCCAATTCGCGCGGCCTGTTGCTCGATCCCACCAATGGCCTCGCCGATCTCGAAAAGCAGGAAGTTCGGGCGCTTTCGATTCACGCCTTCACCAATCAGCCCATCCGGCTGCTGCGGATCCTGCGCTTCTGCGCCCGCATGGGATTCAAGATGGAGTCGCGCACCGAGGAATGGTTCGATCTCGCCATCGAGCGCGGCCTGCATCAAACCATCGAAGGCGGCGGCGTGGGCCAGGAAATCCGCCAGCTCGGCCGCGAGGACAATCCCATCGCAACTCTCAAATCTTGGGAATCGCGCGACATGCTCGGTCGCATTCATCCGCAGTTGCAGCGCCGCCGGCCGGACTACGAAAGCCTCTCCCGGCTGGCGCGCGTTCGCGAATCCATGGCCGAGGCCGGCGTCCGTCCCCGGCTCTTCGCTCCCATCACGTATTACACGCTGGGCCGGTTGAAGTCGCGCGAGATGGCCTCCGCCCTCCGCCATATGGAGCTGCGCTCAGCGGAAATCGACTCGGTGCTCCATCTGCAAGCCGAAGCGCAAAAAGTTCTCAAGATCCTGAAGGGGCGAAAAACAAAGTCTGCTCGCGACGCTTATTTCTATCTCACCCGCGTCCCCCTCGATGTTCTAACTTTCCTGCCGGTCGAGTTCCCGAATCCCAAGGCGCTCGCTAAGATTCGCAATTATTTCTCGAAGTGGCGCCCGTTGCGCCTGGGGTTGCCGGTGGCGGAGCTCGATGCCCTCGGCATTCCGCGCGGGCCGAAGTTCGATAAGATTCTCGAAGACTTGTTCGAATTGCAGCTTCGCGGCAGGGGCCGCAATCCGGTCGACCGCACGCGGATTTTGCGCCAATTGGCGGGAATCAAACCAGAGCCAGTCAAGAAGGTCAAGGACGACAAGGAGAAAGAGAAGGAGAAGGAGAAGGGCAAGAAGAGAGTTCAAGTCGCGGCCGGTTTGAAAGCCAAAGGAAAAGCAAGGGCGGAAACGGCGGCCGCCTCGATGCCAGAAACGAGAGCGGCTGCGGCAGCTCCAGCGGCTCATCCAGTTGCCCATGCGCCTTCAGCGCCGCCGAAAAATCAAGGGAAGGCGCCAGCACCATTAGGGAAGGGAAGCCACAAGAAAACCAGGGCTCCCAAGAAGTCTGCCGGGCGTGCGCCGAAGAATGCAAAGAAGGCCAAAGCCAAGCGCCGGCGATGAGTGCGTCGCAGAATCCTGAGCACGCCTCCGCTCTGCAGGAAATCGAAAAGTGGCTGGCACAGTCCACGCCGATTCCAGCCATCCGCGTTTCTGAATTCCTGGAATCAGGAAACCCGGCGGTCATTGTCGCCACGCTTCACCTCCTGGCCGAACATCACACGCGGCTCGATTCCTCATGCGTCCCCGGTCAGATCTGGAAGGCCGTCTTGAACTGTTTTTGCCGGTGTTTCCAGAATTCCTTCGCAAGTGTGCCGGCGGCGGAGCGCCATCAGATCGGTCGGAGTTTCTGCGCGTGGTTCAGCGCGAATTCTGCCGGAGAGGCGTTTCCGTCTGGCGCCGTGCAGGATCTGCTCCGTCTGCTGGCAGAGACCTACAAGAATGGCGACGCCCGCTTGCGCGACGCTCTGGTCTCGGACGTCCTCGAGCAATTGTTCGAAAGCCGCAGGCTCACGGCCTATTTTGTGGACTGGCAGGACGATCTCGAACTCCTGCCCGCCTTCACGAAGGCGCTCGAATGGGGCGAAGGATTCTGGCCGCGATGAGCCGCTCGAAGCCGGCCCACATCGCGTATAGTAAAAACCTCCTCCGCGGATTAGAATAGCTCGGCATGGGCTCCCCGAACTTCGTACACCTTCATCTGCACACGGACTATTCGCTTCTCGATGGCGCGTGCGAAATTTCCGAGTTGGCCACGGAAGCGGCCCGCCGGGGAATGCCTGCCGTTGCCGTCACCGACCACGGAAATCTTTTTGCCGCGGCGAATTTTTATCATGAAGCCACCACCCGCGGCGTCAAACCGATCATCGGCTGCGAAGTGTACGTGGCGCCAGGCAGCCACAAAGCTCGGGGCGCGGAGGCGGAACGCTCCAATCATCTTGTTCTGCTCTGCGAGTCGAATGAAGGTTATCAAAACCTGATTCAGCTCGTCTCCACCGGCTACCTCGATGGGTTCTATTACAAGCCGCGCATTGACCACGAGCTTCTGGCGAAGCACAGCCGCGGCCTGATCGCCCTCTCCGCCTGCCTGCGCGGAGAAGTCTCCGACGCCTTGCTCGAAGACAAGTTCGACAACGCCCGCAAGGCCGCCTATCGCCTGCAAGACATTTTCGGCAAAGGCAATTTCTTTCTCGAAGTTCAGGATCAGGGCCTCGAAGCCGAGAAGCGCGTCAATAGGGAAATGGTGCGGCTCTCGCGCGAGACGGGAATTCCGCTGGTCGCCACGAACGACTGCCACTATCTCACGCAGTCCGACGCGCACGCCCAGGAAGTCCTTCTCTGCATTCAAACGGGTAAAACGATGGGCGACACGCAGCGAATGCGCTTCGCCACCGACCAGTTCTATTTCAAGTCCGGCGAAGAAATGGCTCAGGTGTTCCGCGATTTGCCTGACGCGCTTTCGCGGACGGTGGCCATTGCCGAGCGCTGCCAGGTCAAGATCGAACGCGTCAGCAATCCATTCCCCGAGTTTCAGGTTCCGGCGGGTCTTACGCCCGAAAGTTATTTCGAAAAAGTAGTTCGCGAAGGTTTTTCGTCGCGCTTGCCGGTTCTCGAGCAGCAGTCGAAGGAAGGCCGCCTCCGCCGCCCGCTCTCCGAGTACGAAACGAGGCTCTCGGACGAAATCGAGATGATCAAGAAGATGCGCTTCGCCGGCTACTTCCTGATCGTGTGGGATTTTATCCATTACGCGCGGGCGCAGGGCGTGCCCGTTGGGCCGGGCCGCGGCTCGGCAGCCGGCAGCCTGGTCAGCTTCGCTCTGCGCATCACGGACGTGGATCCGCTGCAATACGATCTGCTCTTCGAACGCTTCCTGAATCCGGAGCGCATTTCGCTGCCCGACATCGACATCGACTTCTGCATGCGGCGCCGCGGCGAAGTCATTGAATACGTGCGCCAAAAGTACGGCGAGAAAAACGTTGCGCAAATCATCACCTTCGGCACCATGGCCGCCAAGGCGGCCATCAAAGACTCCGGCCGCGCTCTCGATCTCCCATACGGGGAAGTGGACAAGCTCGCGAAGATGATTCCGGCGCAACTTAACATCACCCTCGAAGAAGCGCTCAAGCAATCGCCCCAGTTGGCGGCGCAGCGCGATAAGGACGAGCGCGTAAGGGAGCTCATCGAAGTGGCCCTGCGTCTGGAAGGTTTGGCGCGCCACGCTTCAACCCATGCCGCCGGCGTCGTCATCTCACCGCAGCCGCTCACGGAGATTGTTCCGCTCTACAAATCGAACCGGGATGAAATTACTACGCAGTACGACATGAACGCGCTCGAGCGCATCGGCCTGCTGAAGATGGATTTCCTCGGGCTCACCACCCTCACCGTGCTTTCCGACGCCGTCCGGCTGATTGAGCAGAATCGCGGCGTCACGCTCGACCTGTCATCGCTCCCGCTCGACGATCAGAAGACCTACGCGCTCTTTACTCGCGCGGAAACCACCGGCATCTTCCAATTTGAGTCGCACGGGATGCGCGACATCTTGCGCCGTTACCAGCCGACCCGCCTCGAAGATTTGACCGCACTCAACGCGCTTTATCGTCCAGGGCCGATTCAGGGCGGCATGATTGATGATTTCATCGCCCGCAAGCACGGCAAAAAAACAGTCGCCTACGATCTGCCTGAACTCGAGGCCATTCTCTCGGAGACATATGGTGTCATCCTGTATCAGGAACAGGTGATGCAGATCGCGAACCGCCTGGCGGGCTTCTCCCTCGGCGAAGCCGACATCCTTCGCCGTGCCATGGGGAAGAAGAAGCGCGAGGAAATGGCCGCGCAGCGGGAAAAGTTCCTGGTCGGCTGCCGCGCCCGAAAGGTCAACGCGAAAAAAGCGGAACGCATCTTTGATTTGATGGCGGAGTTCGCGGGCTACGGTTTTAATAAATCGCATTCCTGCGCCTATGCCTTGCTCGCCTACCAGACGGCTTTCTTGAAAACGCACTATCCGGTCGAATTTATGGCCGCCATGCTCACCGCCGAATCGGGCAACACGGACAAGATGGTGAAGTACATCAACGAAGCCTGCAGCATGGGAATTCGCGTGCTCCCTCCCGATGTCCACGAGAGCGATTTGTACTTCACTCCGGTGGCCGACGACATCCGCTTCGGCCTCGCCGCAATCAAGAACGTTGGCGAGAACACCGCCAAAGCGATTTGCGAGGCGCGCGGAAATCGCGGAAATTTCCTTAATATTTATGGTTTTTGCGCATCGATTGAGCCGAAATATTTGAACCGGCGGGTCCTCGAAAGCTTGATCAAGGCCGGAGCGCTCGATTGCTTCCATGCGCCGCGGGCCAGATTGTGGGCGGCAACCGAAGGCGGCCTAGCGCACGGCCAGAGGATCGACCACCAGAGAACCGTGGGACAGCATCGCCTCTCTTGGGGCGGCTTCGGCGTCATGCCGATCGATGAGGCACAGAACATCCTCCCGGAAGTGGACGACTGGACCGAAGACCAGCAGCTTGCGGGCGAATATTCCGTGCTGGGGTTCTACGTTTCCGGCCACCCGCTCGATAAGTTTGCCGGCCGTCTGCAGGAATTCGGCGCCACCGAACTGGGCGCGCTCGAAGGCAAGCGCAACGACGATGACATCATCGTCGCCGGGATCATCGTCCAATCGCGTCCGATGCGCTCCAAGAAAGGCGAACGTTGGGGAATCTACACGCTGCAAGACCGCACCGGCGTGGTGGACCTGCTGGTCTTCGCGAAAGCATTTGCCAAGCTGGAGGGCACTCTGCGCGCGGGCACCGCGTTGCTCGTGAAGGGCCGCGTGGTCGTGGAGGAAGCGGGAACGCGCATTGTCGTTTCCGATGCGCGAGCTCTCGAAGACATGGCACAGGCGCCTCCGACTCTGCTGCGCGTGCGCGTGGATTTAGGCGCAATGGACTCGGAAGTCCTCGATCGCTTGCAAGACCTCTTCTTGAGCCGCCCGGGCCGGTGCCGCGTTGCGTTCGAGCTGGTGAACCCGGACGGCACGATGGCCACGCTCGAAACACAGAACAGCGTGCAGCCCGATGCGCAGCTCGTCGAAGCCGTGCGCGAAATTTGCGGCCTCGATGCTGTGGCGGTGGTGCGATGAAGCGCGCAGTTGACGCAGCAATGTTTTCCGAGGCAGCCTGAGCCATGACGATTGACCCCAAGCAGCGCAAGCAGCAAATTGAAGACCTCGAGCGCGACGTCGCAGAGCTCGGACGCCTGGTTCCCTCCACCGATGAAACGCAAGGGGAGATCGATCGCATCCGTGGCGAAGTCGCTGAGCTCAAGCGCGAGTTTTACGCCAACATGGGCGCATGGCAGCGCTTGCAGCTCGCGCGCCATCCCCAACGTCCCTACACGCTCGATTGGGTCCGCCTGCTTTGCACCGGCTTCAGCGAAATCCACGGCGACCGCGAATTCGGCGACGATCCCGCCCTTATCTGCGGGCTCGCCCGGTTCCAGGGCCGCCCGGTGATGGTCATCGGCCACCAGAAAGGCCATGATACCAAGCAGCGTCTGGCTCGAAATTTCGGGCAGGCGAAACCGGAGGGCTATCGCAAGGCGCTACGCGCCATGCAGCTCGCGGCAAAGTTCGGACGGCCGGTGCTGACGTTTGTGGACACTCCCGGCGCGTACCCCGGCGTTGACGCCGAAGAGCGCGGGCAAGCCGAAGCGATTGCGCGCAATCTTCGCGAAATGTCGCGGCTGCCGGTTCCCATCATCGTGACCATCACCGGCGAAGGCGGTTCGGGCGGCGCGCTGGCCATCGCGGTCGGCGACCGCGTCAACATGCTCGAGAATACCGTCTATTCGGTGATCTCGCCCGAGGGCTGTGCTTCAATCATGTGGCGCGACGCGCGCAAGGCCGAACTCGCCGCAGAAGCCCTCCGGATTACGGCGCCCGACCTGTTGCGGCTCGGCCTGATCGACGAGATCGTCGCCGAACCGGACGGCGGTGCGCACAACGATTACGAAGAAGCCGCGCGGTTGCTCGAGCCCGTGCTCGCGCGCGACCTCGCCGAAGTCTCGCGGTTGAAAACCGCCGAAATGCTTTCGCAGCGTTACGAAAAATTCCGCCGCATGGGGCAATCTTTCTAACATCCGCCGGTTCGATGTTCGATTCCCACAGCCATGTAATGCTTTCGTTTGGGAAACTAAACTGCCCGCTTGAACGTAAAGAAACATAGGGGCCTCGAACGGCTGGAGGTGAGCGATCTTTTGTAACCAATGTGGCAAGGAGTTGACTCCAGAGTCGCGGTTTTGCACCGGCTGTGGGAAGGACGTGGCCTCGACCGGTTCTGCGTCAGCCGCGCAACCCATCCCCGCAGCCCGCGCGGCGGCCGGCACGAATCTCGAAAGTCATGTGCGCATTCTTGGATTTCTCTGGATCGCGCGTGGTGTCCTGCACGCCGTCGGCGGATTTTGGCTGGCGTTTTTCGGACGAGTATTCTTGCCAAGAATGATGTGGTTCTACCCGCACGGCTTCATGGGATTTCCTCTGGGGCGCTTTCTCGCCGGCTCCCTCGCCATCGGGGGCTTCATCGCCATTCTGTTCGGAGTTGCTGACGCGATTGCCGGATGGGCGTTGCTGCAACACGAGGAATGGGGCCGCCTGCTTGCTCTGGTCCTCGGTTTCATCACTCTGATCAGCTTTCCCATCGGCACCGCGCTGGGAATCTATACTCTCGTGATTCTGCTGCCGGGGCGGTCGGAAGAGGAATATCGGCGCCTGGCTCGAGCGGTCTGAGACGCCGCATCTGCCGAACGGGCGTTTGGCAGTTGAGCACGCCGCGCGATCTGGTCGTTGCTCTCGGAAGATTTGTGCTTTAGCTTTGTCTCCGTTCGGGGTTGTCTCTGGAGGCGGGCTGGGCATGGATGAAATCTTTCGTCCCTTTGAGCGGCTGATTGAGATCACGATCCTGGGGAAACACTTCCTGGTCCCGGAGAAAAATTCTCTTCTCCGCTGCTTCCAATTCATCAGCCCGGACACGATTCCCTACGGGCGCTTCTGCTGGAATCAGGAGTGCCAATATTGCCGCGTCACCTGCCAGCTTCCCGACGACGACGCGCCCCGGCAGATCCTGAGCTGCAAGTTCATCACTTCTTCCGGAATGAGCGTCACCGAGCTGGCGCCGGAAATTCACGGCTGCCTCCGCACCAAAATCGGCAAGTAGGCCGCCGCTTGAACTCCTTCGCCGTGCATGCCATCCTTTCCTCATGAGTGCACCTGTACGGCCTCTCTATTGCGACGGATGCGGTCTGCCCGCCATGGCCGCCCACCTGCGTCTTCGCTACGAGCGCCTCGAATGGGCCACGAAGTCTCGCCCCATCCACATCGGAGTGCTCTTGCTCTCCGATGCGCCCCCGCCTCGCCCGGAAGACTATTTTTATCGCGCCGGCAAGTCTGAACGCTCGGGCTACCAGCGCATTCTTTTCCAAGAGCTCATCGGCGCCGCCGGGATCCCACTCGAAAAGGCGGCTGACGAGGAATCCGCCCTCGCGGAATTTCAGCATCGCGGTTTCTTTCTCGCTGAGGCCTGTGAGTGCCCGCTGGAGGAGCTCGCTGCCGCCGCCGGGGAAGACCCGCATCACTTTCTGCGGGCGCCGTATCTCCGCAAATTCGCCCCCACGGTCGTCAAACGGATCCAGTTCTCCTACAAGCCGAAAAAAATCGTCCCCATCGGAAGCGATTCCGGTGAGCTTATTCTCGCCCTGCGCGACGCCGGCCTCGGCGAACGCCTCGTGCTCGAAAACGGCCGGCCGATTTTCGATCCTTGTCTCGGCGACCCCGCAGGCTCCGCCGAATTTCGCACCGCTCTCGGAGAACGAATCGAAAAGGCGCTCTCGGAGCTGCCTTAAACCCTTGCCTGCCTCTCCAGATTCTTGTTGCGGTCACTTTCACCGCGATTCCCTCCACCTCGAACAGTACTTTCGTACTACGCAGCCGTTCGTACTGGTAAGTTTCCGCGAGCGATATGATAGAATGACCGTCTCTCAGCCCAAGAGGCTTTCTCTCGGAGCACTGCAATGAATACCCGCGCAAAATTCGCAATTGGAGCTGCAATCAT
>JBGQEW010000052.1:0-16068 GCA_041496565.1 Terriglobia bacterium
AGTCCTGGCTCGGCTGGGCAGAAACGCGGAGTACGTCCTTTTTGGCGTGGTCACGGAATACTGCGTCCGTCTCGCTGCCAAAGGTCTGCTCGAGCGAGGCCACCGCGTCTCGCTCGTCACCGATGCGATTGAAACGCTCAATCCCGCCGAAGGCAAGCGAACCCTCGACGAGCTGAGGCACCTCGGCGCTCGGCTCCTAACTACGGAACAAGCCCTGGCGTTGGTCAGCGAGGGAACCGCCGCGACCAGGGCGGCCGATTAAAGCGTCTTCAGGTAGGCGATCAAATTACGAATCTCGTCTTCCTTGAGCGCGCCCTTATACCCAGGCATGTTTTTTCCGCCTTTTTCTATCCAGCCGCGCAGGTTTTCGTCGTCGACCTTCTTCCCGTCTGAATATTTCCCGCGCACCGCAAGCCCCTTGAGTCCCGGGCCGATCTTCTTATTCGCGCTCGTGCTGAAGTGGCAGATCTCGCACCGCGCGTCATAGGTCTTCTGCCCGCGCGCAATCTCCGCCGCTGTCGCTTGCTTTTCGGTCGCAGCTTTCTCCGAAGAGCCCGCTGTCGCGCTCGGCGTGATCAACAGTCTCGGCACCGTCCCTGCGATTGCAAGCAAGACGGCCGCAATCCACAAAATGTATTTTGCGCGCATCGCTCCTCGCGCTGCCCGGCGCGACCGCTCCGCCCGTTTCCATTCTCTCTTTTCCACTTGCGTTTTTCCAGCTTCGATCCTCGCCCTTTCCCGGATAAAATTGACACGCCTGCTGCCCTATGTTACGAAGGGATTGTGAAAAGTTTCGAGAAAGTCGAACAGGCCTGGGAATTACTCCAGGAAGCCTACCACGCCCAGACGGAGGGCGATTACGACCAGGCCGTGGATCTTTACCGCCAATCGCTCGCTATCCACCCCACCGCCGAAGCGCACACGTTTCTCGGCTGGACGTTCCATTACCAGGGAAGAATTCAGGAAGCGATCGACGAATGCAAGCGCGCCATTGAAATCGATCCCGACTTCGGCAATCCCTACAATGATATCGGGGCGTATCTGATCGCCCTCGGGCGCCATGACGAAGCCATCCCGTGGCTTGAGCGCGCCCTCGAAGCCCGTCGCTACGAACCACGCCATTTCCCCTATTTCAATCTCGGCCGCGTTTACCTCGCCAAGGGGATGCTCACTCGCGCCCGCGAATGCTTCCAGCAGGCCCTGCGCATCGAGCCTGAGTACACCCTCGCCCGCGACGCCATCGAAAACCTTCGCCGCCTCGTGAATTGAAAGTTTAGCTGGCCTGCGGCGGCATATTTTCGCCAGGCTTGACGATCCGGTCGTAAATCCACAGCAGCACCGCAGTCGCCAGACCCACCACGGTGATCGCCCACCAAACCTTGTAGGGCTGGTGCATCACTTCGCCGTAGTGATGGATCAGGCTGCCGCCGAACCACCCGCCGATCAGCGACCCGATCCCGATGGGAAGAAACGCAAAGCCCATATACGTCCCTTGCTGTCCCGTAGGCGCGAGTTGGGAGATGTATTCGTAATAGCGCGGCGCCTGGATCATTTCGCCGAGCGCGATTACTAAAATAGACGCGACCGCCGTCCACACCGCCGGATGCGCAGCCAGCACCATCCATGCGACACCCGAAATCAAAGTGCCCAGCATCACCGCGCGAAACGGCGCGATTTTTCTCGTCAGATAACTGATCAGCACTTGCAGGCAGATGACGGCAGCCGCGTCCGTAATCAGGATTTGTTCCACGTCCGCGTGCGGATCGACGTAGGCCGTCAGGTAGAGCGGCATGGCAATAAATTCCTGCCAGAACACGATCCAATATCCCGAAAAAATCAGCAGGAACAGCATGAACCGGAAATTCGAAATTACCGTGAGAAAATTCCTCGCTGTCTGCGCCAATGTCGGATTTTTCTTTTCTTCGCCGACGCTCCTCGGCTCGCGGTAAAAAAGCAGCACGCCAAAGAGCATCGCCAGCACGCACAACGCCGAGATTCGAAACACTTTCTCGACGCCCATGTGCTTGTGCGCAACCGACGCGATGTACGGCCCGGCCGCGCCGCCGATGTTCACGAGCGTGTAGTAAATCGAATAGCCGATCGACCGCACATTCTCTTTCGACGCTCGCGCCGTCGTTCCCACCACACTCGGCTTTACCAGCGCGACTCCCAGCGCCGGCAATAACAGGATCACCAGAACCAGCCACCACAGAGGCACCGCGCTTCGCAACGGCGCCATCCACGAAGATCCGATCGACCCCAGGAAGAAATAGGAAAGAGTCAGAATTAGGTAGGCCAGCGATAACGCGCGTCGAAATCCAAGCCGATCGGCCAGCGCTCCACCTAGAATCGCGAGGAACCACACCATTCCTCCGAAGAATCCTGCCAGGCTCCCGGTTTGCGCCGTCGAAAAACCCAGCGTCTGGTGCAGGTAATTGGCGAGGGATGCGAATGCGGCGTAGTAAGCCAGCCGCTCAAATAATTCGCTGACGTTGGCTACCCAAAAGGCGGGCGCAAATCCCGTGCGAATTTCCTGCAGCCGCTGGGAGAAGCTCAAAGTTTGCCTCCTGGCCGTGCGGTGTTGCCGAGCTGCTTATTAAGCGCGGTTCCCTGCCATTGGTGAATCGGCGGAGATTGTAGCGGAACCCCTGCTCTGCGTCGCACGTTTTTCTTGCCGCTTTCGCCCATCTTACGGCCACACGCGTTTCCATAAGCGGCGACATCGAAATCGTGCCGGTGCCAGTCGCGCTGCGATAGAATCGGCGCGCGTTCCGATCGATCGAGAGATGTCCGAATCCGGATGGGGGGCACCTTCATGTCCTGGGCAAAAAGCATCACGCTCATCTTTTCAGCGGCAATCATGGCGAACTCCGCCCTCGCGCAGGAAAAGCCGCCGCTCCTTCCCGAATCCACCGTTTCCGCGCTCGCGCAGGAACTTTCCGGCGAAACGGCGAAGCGCAATCTGGAATTTCTTGCCCGGCTGCACCGCCAGCGCGGTTCTCGTCAATTCCATGCCGCCGCGGAATTCATCGCCGCTCAAGCCAAGAGTTACGGCCTCGAAGACGCTCACATCGAACAATTCCCTACCGGCAGCAAGCGCTTCTACGGCACGCAGAAGGCCCGCATGGCCTGGGACGCCGATTTCGCCGAGCTATGGGAATTGCGCTGGGAAAAGGGCCGGTGGGTCCCCGCCGAGCGGCTCGCGGACTGGGACGCCATGCCCATCACCCTCGCCGAAGATAGCGAGAGCGCTGACGTGACCGCCGATCTCGTGGACGTCGGTGACGGCACCGCTGAGGGCGACTACGCCGGCAAGGATGTCAAAGGCAAACTCGTCCTCGTCGCCGCACAGCCTGGTGAAGTCCAGCGCCTTGCTGTGGATCGCTTCGGCGCTGCCGGAATCATCAGCTACGCGCAAAACCAGCGCACCGCTTGGTGGGGCGAAGACGAAAACTTGATCCGCTGGGGCCACCTGAGCAGCTTCCCCGCCACGACGACGTTTGCCTTCATGGTCTCGTTGAAGCAGGCGCGCGAATTCCGCCGTCGTCTCGCGCGAGGCGAGACAATTCGCTTTCACGCCGTCGTTCGTGCCGGCCAGCATCCCGGCAACTACGACGTCGTCACCGCCACGATCCCCGGCGCTGATTCAGTCCTCAAGGAAAAAGAAATCGTTTTCAGTTGCCACCTCGACCACCAGCGCCCCGGCGCCAATGACAACTCGAGCGGCTGCGTCGCCATCCTTGAAGTCGCCCGCGCGTTTTCAAAGCTCATCGCTGAGGGCCGCATCCCACGGCCAGCGCGAACCATCCGCTTCGTGTGGCCTCCGGAAATCGAAGGCACGATGGCGTTGCTGAACGGCCGCCCCGACCTCGTCCCCCGCATGCAAGCCGTCATCCACATGGACATGGTCGGCGGCGCTCCCGCCACGAAGGCCGTCTTCCACATCACGCGCAGCCCGGCCAGCCTGCCCACGTTCATTGACGATGTTGCCGAAGCCTTCGGCGATTTCGTCAATCGCGAGACGTACGTCTTTGCCGCCACGGGCAAAGCTGCCTATCCGCTCGTCGCCCCCGAAGGCGGCAAGGAACCGCTGCGCGCGCAATTCTCCGAATTCACGCCGGGCAGCGATCACGACATCTATTGCGAAGGCTCATTTCGAATTCCGGCCATTTACTTCAACGATTGGCCCGACCGCTACATCCACACGAATCTCGATTCCGCCGCAAATATTGACCCGACGAAGCTCCTGCGCGCCGCGTTCCTCGGCGCCGCGAGCGGCTACTTCCTTGCCAATTTCTCTGTAAGCGATGTCCCCGCAGTGTTTCAGACGATTCAGTCGCGCAGCCTGTTCCGCGTTTCCACGATGCTCCGCCGCCGCGACCAGTTAGCCGGATATGACGCATTCAGCTTGACGCGCGACGAAGTGCAGTACGAACAAGATGTATTCCAGTCCATCTCTCGCTTCGTCCAAATCCCATCGACGGCAAGCACCGAAGCGTCGACTTTTTTCGAGAGCTTGCAATCGCTCGGGCGCATGGCGTCCGTGGATTGGCCTCATGCGGCTGGCGATGGCGGGCTCGTCTTCACGCGCAACCCTGAGCCAAAGGGTCCCGTCTCCGGTCACTTCGGCTACGATTATTTTCTTGACCGTTATGGCGAGGAAAAAGCCGCAAAGATCCGCCTGCTCAAACAGGGGAGCATCTACAACCGCGAAGCCGACTATCCCTACGAGGTTCTCAACTTTGTGGATGGCCACCGCACCGCGCAGCAGATTCGCGACGCAGTTTCCGCCGAATACGGTCCTGTCCCTCTCGACCTCGTCGTCGAATATCTGAAGGCTCTCGAATCCATCGGCATCGTGCGCTCCGGCCGTTGATCCCGGCGCTGTCGCCGGAGTCGCTCGCCATGCTTCCGGCCCGCTCGCCGCGTGTGCTACCATCCCGCATCTGGGTCAGGGTAGCCCGGCCTCCTAGAGCCTACCGATGCCGACCGCAACGATGAAAGCCCTGCGCAAGACCCTCCCGCAGCAAGGCGCGCAGCTCGAATCGGTTCCGGTCCCAGCGATCGCGCCGGACGAGGTTCTGGTCCGCGTCCGCGCCGCTTCCATCTGCGGCACCGATCTCCATATCTATCGCTGGGACCGATGGTCGGCTTCGCGCATCCATCCGCCGATGACGTTCGGCCACGAATTTTGCGGCACGGTCGAAAAAACCGGCGCCGGAGTCACCGGAATCCGCGAAGGCGAATTCGTCAGCGCGGAAATGCACGTGAACTGCGGCCATTGCTTGCAATGCCGCATTGGCCAGGCGCACATCTGCCAAAATTTGAAAATCATCGGCATTGATCAGGACGGCTGCTTCGCCGAATTCGTCCGCATCCCCGCGCGAAATATCTGGAAGGTTGACCCCTCGATACCCGAGCACTACGCCGCGATCCTCGATCCGCTTGGCAACGCCGTGCATACGGTTCTTTCCGGAGAAATCGAGGGTCGGACCGTTGCCGTCACCGGCTGCGGCCCCATCGGCCTCATGTCCATTGCGGTGGCCAAAGCCTGCGGCTGCTCGACCCTCTTTGCGACCGAAGTGAATCCACAACGCCGCGCGCTCGCGTTAAAGATGGGCGCAGACGAAGCGCTCGACCCCGCTGCCGAAAATCTCGTGCAGCATGTCCTCGCCGTTACGGGAGGCACCGGCGTGGACGTTCTCCTGGAAATGAGCGGCCATCCCGGCGCGATTCATCAGGGATTTCAGATGCTGCGCGCCGGCGGCCGAGCGTCGCTGCTCGGTGTCTCCAGCCAGCCCGTCACGTTCGACCTTGTTGCCGACATCATCTTCAAGGGCGTCACCGTGTACGGCATCTATGGCCGGAAAATGTTCGAGACCTGGGAGCAAATGACGGGACTGCTCAAGGCGGGCCGGCTGAATCTCGAGCCGCTCTTCCGTGAACGCATGGCGCTCGATCGTTTTGCGGACGCTTTCTCGCTTCTCGACGCCGGCCAGGCAAATAAGATTCTGTTCTATCCGAACGGCGCGCCGAAATAACACCTCAAGCCGCGTCCGCTCGCAATCTCGCTGATTTCTCACATTCACATTCTCGCTGTCTTATAATATGGCCCTCATTGCCATCTGCCCCGAGGAGGTGTCATGACCACCGCCACGCATCATCCGCTGCAATACTTGCACGACGCGCTCGAAGACTTGAAAGCGAAGCATCTCTACTTTCATCTCCATATCCTCGAGGGAGAGCAGAAGCCCGTCTGCACATTCGACGGCAAGGAAGTCATCAACCTCAGCTCGAACAATTATCTCGGCTTCACGACTCACCCGAAGCTTCGCCGCGCGGCCATCGACGCCACGCGAAAATTCGGCGTCGGCTCCGGCGCCGTCCGCACCATTGCCGGCACCATGAAGATGCACATGGACCTCGAAGAGCAAATTGCGCGCTTCAAGGGCACTGAAGCCTCCGTCGTGTTTCAGTCCGGCTTCGCCGCGAACGCCGGCACGGTCTCCGCGATCCTCGGCAAGGACGACCTGATCATCTCCGACGAGCTGAACCACGCCTCGATCATCGACGGCTGCCGGCTCTCCAAAGCCACGATCAAAGTTTTCAAGCACAAAGACATCGAGGACTGCGAACGCATCTGCAAGGAAACCGAAAATTGGGCAGGAAAGAAACTCCTCATCACCGACGGCGTCTTCTCGATGGAGGGCGACATCGCCCCGCTCCCCTCGCTCTGCGATCTCGCCGAAAAATACAATTGCATCATGATGGTGGACGACGCTCATTCCTCCGGCGTCCTCGGCCGCAACGGCCGCGGTACGGTGGACCATCTCGGTTGCCACGGACGCGTTGACATTCAGGTCGGCACGCTGAGCAAAGCGGTCGGCTCGCTCGGCGGCTACGTTTGCGGCTCGCGCGACTTGATCGAATTCCTCTACCATCGCGCCAGGCCGTTTATGTTTTCCACGTCGCATCCGCCGTCGGTCGTGGCCACCTGCCAGGCCGCCTTCGAGCTGCTCGATTCCGTCGCGGGCGAGCGCTTGATCAAGAAACTCTGGAGCAACACGAAATTCTTCAAGCGCGGCCTGAAGAAGCTCGGCTTCAATACCGGCAAGAGCGAAACTCCCATCACACCCGTGATGGTCGGTGACGCGGCGAAGGCATTCGAATTCTCGAAACAGTTGTTCGCCGAAGGGGTCTACTGTCCCGCGATCGGCTATCCGACGGTACCCGAAGGCAAAGCGCGAATTCGCACCATCGTCACCGCCACGCACAAGCGCGCGGACCTCGAAAGGGCGCTCGAAATCCTCAACCGCGTTGGGAAGAATCTGGGCATCGTCTAGATTATTTGAGGAGCGGATTCATCGTTGCTTTTAGGCTCGAGTATATCGAGGGTAGTACGGGCAAATTTTTCGGTAACTGCCACCTTTTGACCCACACGTCGGCCCTGCCGCGCCTCGGAACCTGCACCTAAGCTACAGGAAACAAGATAAATATACTTTGGGCCTACGTTTGCCCATCTCTCCCAGGAATCTGAGGGAAATTCCACTCTAGAGTGGCTCCTTTCCAGCGGGTCTTGAGGCCACCAACGAGGAGGGTTCACCATGAGGAAGACTTGGCTCTTGGTTGTTGCTGTCTTAACGTTCGGATGGACAGCGTCTTCGCAAGCCGCTGCCAATTCGCAGTCCTCGGCGTCTGCCGACTCGCGCGTTTCAGCCTCCGCGGGTCAATCGAATGCTCAAGCGCAGTCGAATTCATCCGCGGCCGCTTCCGGCAAGGCCCAGGCCTCGGATTCCAAGAAGGGTTCGCAGACTTCAGGTTCTGCCGCAGGTTCAGCTTCCCATTCGAGCGCGGCCTCAGCCAGCGCGGGTCCCGCCTCGCTCGACATCTCGAGCGGAACCACGCTGAACGCGGATCTCCTCACGACCGTAGATGCGCGGAAAAACAAGCCGGGCGATCGCGTCGTGGCGCGCACAACCAGTGACGTGAAGCAGGGCGGCCATGTCGTCCTCCGGAAGGGCACAAAGTTGATCGGCCACGTCACGCAGGCGCAGGCAAGGAGCAAGGGGAGTTCGGAATCCTCGCTCGGCGTCGTCTTCGACCAGGCGGTGATGAAGAGCGGACAAGAGGCGCCCATTCATCTTGCGATTCAGGCCCTCGCGGCCTCGCAATCGGCGGCGTCTGCTGCGCTCGCGGGCGATGACGCCATGGGTTCCGTCGGCGCAGTAAGCTCCGCATCCAGCGCGGGCCGCTCCGGCGGTCTGGCCAGCGGCGTGGGCTCGACGGTGAATGGCGCAGCGGGAGCGACGGGCAATGCCGCAGGCAATCTCGGCCGCGCCGCCGGCTCGACCGTTGACGCGACCGCGCGCACGGCTTCCTCTGCCGCGGGAAATGCTCGTGGCCTCGACGCGGCTGGCCAGCTCGCCTCCTCGAGCACCGGCGTATTCGGTTTGCGAGGGCTTAGCCTGAACTCGGAACTCTCGAACGCGACGCAGGGTTCCGTCGTCAGCTCATCGAGCCAGAACGTTCACCTCGACAGCGGCACGCAGATGGTGCTGCGCGTCATCAGTCAGTAGTCACCGTCCTCGATCGCCCGGCCGTGAGGCAGGCGTCCTTGCTTGCCGCACGGCCGACGGCAATTCTCCACCTCGGCGCAGTGCGTTCCACACCAGTGTGGCTCGACTCTCGCCGGGGAACATCAAATGCTTATTCATTCCGAATCATGCCCGAAGGTTTCGGGCCGGTCCTCGTGGAATCAGCCTATACTTCAGCTTCCGGACACTTGCTGCCTCTGGGAGAGGGTGATGCGCAAGCTCGATTTGAATTTCTGGCTCGGCATTCTCGTCATCGGCATTCTTGCTGGCTGTGGCCCCAACCCGTTTGCGGGAGGCGTGGGATCAAATCCTTCCACCGCGCAACTCAGTTTGACGATCCGAGATGCGCCCCCCCAGAACGTCACCGTGCTGGCGTTTCAAATCCAGGTGACCGGCGCGGTCCTCCAGCCTGGCAACATCTCCCTGCTGCCTTCTGGCAACTCGGTCCAGATTGAATTGACCCAGCTCCAGACCGAAGCCGCGCTGCTGAGCACCAAGAGCGTGCCCACAGGCAACTACACGAGCCTGGCATTGACCTTTGCCCTCCCCTCGCTGACGATTTTGAACTCGACTAACGCGGCCATTGGAAGCTGCGCCGCAGGCGCTGTGTGCCACTTGAGTCCGACGCTTTCCCCCGCCTCTGCTACCTTCTCGACGGGCCCGAACTTCCCCCTGACGCTCTTGCAGGGCGTCCCGGTCGGCTTTGAAATTGATCTCGACATGAACAACATCATTCAGCCCGACCTCTCGCTCAGTCTGGCCGCGCCGAATGCAATTTCGCTCACGCAGCTCCCCGCCGCGCAGCCGACGACGGAGCTCGCGGACCTCGGCAATGTTCGCGGCGCCGTGCAGAGTCTCGGCTCGAATCAGTTCACGCTGAAATCGGCGAACGGAACTTTGTTCACCATCAACGTGAACAGCAGCACTGAGTTCAATTTTTCCGCGAACAATTGTTCCGCCAACAATTTCACCTGCGTCGCTGCGGGTCAGATTCTTGACGTGAATTTGAGCCTGCTGGGCAACGGCACCTTCCTTGGTAAGTTCGTGGAGCTGGATCAATCCGCCGGTCAGCAGGTGGTCGAAGGGATGATCGTCTCGGTCTCGGGGAATCCGCCCACGTCGCTGCAACTCGTCGTACACGATAAACAGCCGAACATCATGAACATCTCCATTGGTGATCTCGCGGCAGTGAATCTTCAGAACGCCGCCGCGTTCGGGATTGCCTCGCGCAACTTCACTTTGCCCGGCGGCCTTTCGTTTGCTTCCGCTTCCGATCTCATTGTCGGTCAGGAAGTGCAGGCACACGTGGTTGGAGCTGTCACTGCCGGCTTGTCTCCATCGTTCTCAACCGACCAGCTTGTCCTCTTTCCCACGCAGGTGACCGGGCTGGTTTCCGGCATCAATTTGGGTGCCTCAAACTTCACGGTCAATGGATTGCCGGGCGTTTACACAAATGCGGCTCCCACGCCAATCAATCAAATCCTGGTGCAGACCACCACGCAGACCTCGTTCAGCAACCTCACGGTAAATGGCTTGACGGGCTTGTCTGCAGGCAACCGGGTTTCCGCGGAAGGCTGGCTCTTCAAAACGACTGGTTCACCGAATCCGGCGACTGTGGCCGGCCTAAATGTCCGCGGCAGACCACTCAGCCCGTAGAAAAGATTTGAACTGCTCGAAGACTTCGAAGCCTGCCGAGCCATGAGGGGCGGGATGCGCCGGCTCGAAGAGGAATTTCGCCGCCGCCCTGCCCCTCGACCCCGCCGATCATTTTGGATTTCGCTGCAGATTGCCGCGAATCGTCACGCTGCCGCCGCTTGCGGGTGCGCGCGCCAATAGAGCGCCACGGCCAGCGCCCCCAGTCCCCAACACATGACGAACGCCATAATCAATCCGCCCACATGGGGAACCATCCGCAGGACTCGAATCACTGCCAGTCCCAGCGCCAGCCGCCCGATCATTGCTCCCGTCCCCACGCCTGCCCCAAGAATCTTTTCTCCCAGCCAGGTGCCGATGAAGCACTGTCCCGCGTAGATTCCAATCAGATAAAGAAACAGTGTCGCAATCCCCACTCCGATTCCGACCAGCGTGATGCAGGCGATCACCACAACCACCGGCGTGGCAATCAACAGCAGCGCCCCGAAGCCGATGGAAACCCCAAATCGATCGATCGATCGCACCGTGTCGGAGATAATTCCCGGGGCAAGCAGGAGCAGCGCCAGCCCGACCAGAAAAGCGGAACCCCACAGCAGCGCCTGATGCCAATAATAGCGCCCCGAGGCATAGTCGGGCCGGCGTGAGACGATCTGCACCTCCAGTGGGTTCGCCAGCTTGGCGCCCGTCGCCACCTCCGGTTGGTTATGCCCGCGGTAGCGCGCCCTGCCCTTCACTTGTGTGTTCGGTCCAATGGCAAGCCGGTCGCTGGAAATCCAAAAATCCCCATCCACAATTCCGTTCAATTCCGTATGGCCGACAAAGGCCATCAAGTCGCGGCCGATTTCGCCCTCCAGTGTTGCCACGCCCGAAAAAAGGTAGACATTGTGCCCGATCTTGGCCTTGGTATCGAGTTCGGTTGTGTCCGCGAACGCGGAGACGTTTTTCGCCACCTGGCCATCCACGATCAATGTCCGCGCGAACCCGCGCACGTTTCCATCCACCTGGCCGCTGACGCGAAGGTCTTGGACGAACGCGATCACGTCGCCGGTCACGTGCCCTTGCACCCGCAGGCTTTGTGCAAAAACGATCAGGTCGCCGTCCACGGTGCCTTCGATTCGCACGATTCCAGCGCCGACAATCAGGTCGTTCTTCACCTCTTGCCCCGCGTTGAGAGTGTAAGTCCCCTTGCCCTTGTGGAGTTCGGCCGCGGATGCGGTCCGCGGCAGTGCCAGCGCGCAAAGCAGCGCGCCCATTACCACCGCCACCGTCGTCCACCGCCGCCAGTTCCGCCGCAACAGCACCAGGATCAGGATCCCGAATGTGGTCATTGCCAGGAATTCCACTAAGCTACGCATCGTTTCCCATCCTTTCCAGAGCGCTCCATTAAAGAGCAACACCGTCAAAAGATTTTCCCCGCTGAACCCTGCCTGATTGAATTGCTGTTGCACCGGCTGCAGAATGTTGCTCCAAAGTGTGTAGGCCCCCGCGGACCCAAAACCGAATGCCGCGATCCAGCCCCAGGGCACGGAGTCGGCGCGCGTTCGCGGTTCCAGCAGCCGCGCCGGAACCGCCTCGTCCTCTTCGACCAGGGCCTCTTTGAGCCAGCGTCCTTCCCCGGCCAGTGCTCCGAGCAACGCCCGGCACTCCGCGCAGCCTTCCGTATGTGCCGTCAGCTCACGGGCTCGCTCGGCTTCGAGCTGCCCGTCGAGGTAGAGCATGCAGGTCATCTCGTCGAAATGATTCATAGCTTCCCCCGGGGACTCAGCGGGTGCGCGCCCGCAAGGCTGCTTTGCATCAGAGTTTCGCGCAATTGGTGGCGCGCCCGCAGCAGCAACACCCCGACGAACGGGCGGCGCACGCCCAGCGCATCGGCAATCTCGTCGTAACTCATGTCCGAGTAATAGCGCAGCACCAACGCCATGCGCGCACGCGCGGGCAGCTTGGCCAGCCCCCGCCTTACTTCCTGGCTGGTACTCTTGGTCAGCAACTGTTCGAGCTGGCCCGGATCGGGATGCTCCAGCGGCAACGTCTCCAGCTCGCCGGTTTCGAGGTCCTGCCGCACTCGCCGCCGCCGCAGCATGTCCCAACAGTGGTTCGTAGCCACCTTATAGAGCCACGCGCTGAAGGGCCGCGTCGCATCGTACTGGCCGAGTTTCTCGCGCACTTTCATGAAAACTTCCGTCGTTGCGTCTTCGGCGTCCTCGCGCGTCGGCAGCGTTCGCCGGCAGAACCGGAAGATGGCCGGGGCGTACTGCCGGTAGATTTCGCCCCAGGCGTCCGAACTCCCCGCCCGTGCCCGTGCCAGCGCTTCAACCATCTCCGCTGCGCTCATCTCCCCCGGCGCTTTCTGCGGTCCCATAGACTTGTACGCAGGCCCCCCTCGATAACTTTCACCTGGGTTGCCGGCCTGGCACTCTCCCCGCTGGACAGGGCCAATCGGCCGAACCCGTCAGCGGCCTAACAAGACGAAAAGATACCCCGGACAGTCAAGATGACGAGGGAATAGCGATGGCATTAAGAACAGGGGCGGCCGGGCTTGGCAAGTCCAGCCGTCCAATCGAGATCTTCCTTCCGGGCCCCGGTCGCCGCTCGACCCCGACTCGGAATCTCTCTGCGCTCAGAACGTGAATTTCGCCGCAAGCTGGATGCCGCGCGGCCCTCCTCCTCCGAGGAACGGGTTGCCGATTCCCACATCGCCTGTCGCCGTCAACGCCAGCGAGCCCAGCATCCGCCCCGTAGCAGGGTTGATTCCTCCCGCGGCCGGATCGGCGATGAACGACGGCAGAAGCGGGCTGGCAAAGTTCGGGTGGTTCGGCAGGTTGAAGAATTCAGCGCGGAACTGCATGTTGATGCGCTCGGTGATCGGCGTGTTCTTGAAAATTGCGAAATCGAAGTTCCGGTAGCTCGGCCCTACAAGTGAGTTCCGGCTCAGATTTCCGAAATGGCGTGTGCCCGGCACGCAGTTGGTGTCATCCGTGCCGCCACCGTTCAGTGTGCACGGAACCGCAAACGAGCTCAGGTCCAGGAAATTGGCCGGGTCGCCCGGATGATACCGTATGGGTCCCACCACGTCCGGCCGTCCGAACCCTTCGCCGCTCCCGTCGTAGTCGCCCTCGAAGTTGAAATTCATGTGGAACGGTTGGCCGGACTGCAGCGTCGTCACGGTATTGATACCCCACCCGTCCGTCAGTTTCGACCAGCTCCCCTTCCATTTCGGGAGCTCATACATCAGGTTCCACGTAAACCGATGCCGGATATCGAAGCTCGAATTCCCACGCTCGGTTCCCGGCCGCGTGCTGTTGTTCGGCTGCGCCTGATTCGGGACGAAATCCTCGCCGTCGCTCGAGTCATCAATCGAATGTGACCAGACGTAGTTCACCATCGAGCCGAACCCATGCCAATTCTGCACGCGCAGGCTGGTTTGCAGCGCGTGATAATTCGAGTTCGCCGACGACTCCTGGTAATTGATGTAGAAGAGATTGGGGTCCGGCCTCGGCACTCCGTAGCTTCCGACGCAAGGCGCTGGCGTGCACGCTAAGTCCGCTGCTGTAATCGCTGCTTGTGAGGGCTGGTTGATATCGCGGAAGCGGAACAGTTTGTGCCCCACCGAGCCCACGTAGCCCACTTGCAGATAGGCGTGGCTGCTCAGTTGTTGCTGAACGTTCAGGTTGAAATTTTGCATGTACGGCGTGCGGATGTGACGGTCCACGGCGAAGAAATCCCCAAGGGGCGCAAACCCCGAATAAACCGGCGTCGCCGAGCTGAGTGGGCCTGCATTGGCGCTCCCGAACGAGATGGCGGTGTTCCCCGGCCCGATGCCCGCGTAGCTCGCGCCCGGGCAGAACACGCAGTTCCACGCACCATGGCCGATGAAGAAGTCTTGCGAGAAAGCGTCGTAGAAAAAGCCGTAGCCACCTCGAATCACTGTCTTGCCTCTGCCGGTCAAGTCGTACGCGAGGCTGAGTCGCGGCGCAAAATTATTGTAGTCCGGCTCATAGAGCCGCGAAAGACCGGACGTTCCCACTCGCTGCTGGACTTGCGTCGCCGGGTTGTAGTTGAAAAACAGGTTGTTCTTTTCCGTCACCACGCCGTAGTAGTCCCAGCGCAATCCGAAATTCACCGTGAGGCGCGACGTCCAGCGGAAGCCGTCCTGCACGTAGAACGCATGGTTGTTCTCAAACGTGTTCCGGTTGGTGTCGCCCGACGCCTGGCTTCCCCCGTCCGATGGAATACCAGCTAGGAAATCGGAAAGTGTGCCGAAGCCGAGCTTGCCGCGAAAATTGCGGTCCAGCACTTGCGAGATGGACGTGCGGCGGAATTCGTAGCCGAACTTCACCGCGTGGCGCCCGGTCTTCCACGAAAAATTGTCGATGAAGTGCCAATTTGAATCCACCCGCTTCCGGGGATCGCCGGCATCGGCGCCGATGGTTGCGAAGTTCCCAATGCTGATTTTCGGCAGTCCGAAATCGAACGGATTCGTCACACCGGTATTGAGCCCGATCGACGACGGATTGAATTTCTGGTCTTCCGGGAAGAATCCCTCTGCGAAGCGGTTCCAGCCGAGGCGGGCCTCGTTCACCTTCTCCGGTGAAAGTACCGCCACGTAGGAAATGGAAACCAACTGCACGCGCGTCGGCGTGATCGTGTTGAACGAGGGCAGCAGCCCGCCGCCCACTAGCGCCAGCGGAAAGCTCTGATCGCTGTCGCCAAAATAGTAGCGGCCGGTCAGCAAGTGGTTCGGCGTAAAGCTGTGGTCAATTTTCGCGATCAGGCTGTCCACGCGGTTCCGGAATGGCGTCGCTGCCGAGAGATTGTTCCCGATCGTGCATCCCGAATCATCCGTTGTTTTCCCCGCGATATTCGGCGTGGGAAACGGATGGAGCGTGGTGAGAAGATTCTTGATCACGGTGTTGGTGGCCCCCGCAAGCTGCGCCGCCGTGGGCACGCACGCGGTGCTGCTTTGCGCTCCGCTTTCGCGCAGCCCTTCGTAGTCGAAGAAAAAGAACGTCTTGTTCTTCACGATCGGCCCGCCCAGCGACCCGCCGAATTGATTGTTGTGAAATGGGTTCTGCGGATCTCCCACCGGGTTGAAGTAATTGCGCGCGTCGAGCGCGTTGTTGCGAAAATACTCCAGCACCGCCCCGTGATACTCGTTCCCGCCGCTCTTCGTCACGATGTTGACGATCGCGCCCGCGTTTCGCCCGTATTCCGGCTCGTAGTTCGACAGCACGCGCAATTCCGCTATCGCTTCCACTGGCAGAATCGTCGCCGGGTCGCCGAACACGCCCGCCTCGTTGATGGCCGGATCGTTCCGGTATCCGTCGTTCATGTCCGTGCCGTCGAGCAGGAAATTGTTCGAACGGCCGCGCGCCCCGTTCATCGAAAACACGCCAAACGATCCCGGCGAATCCGTGATTTGGTCCGGCGAGCCCGCGATGCCCGGATTGAGGAAAATCATCTTGGTGTAATCCCGTCCGTTCACCGGCATGTTCGCGATCGTTGTGGAAGTCAGCGTCCCGCCGAGCACGTCTGAGGTTGTCTCCACCTGCGAAATCGTCTCGCCGAGCACTTCCACCTGCTGCGAGACCGCGCCGGGGTTCAGCACCGCGTCCACGCGGCTCTGCGACGCGACCGCGACTTGCACGTCCCGCGTCACCACCGTTTGGAAGCCGGTTTTCCCCACCGTCACCGTGTACGTCCCAATCGGCAGCTCGGGAATGTTGTAGCTGCCGTCATCGGTGGTCGTGGCCGTGCGTTCGAGTCCTGTCGCCACGTTTCGCACCGTCACTGCGGCGCCGCCGACCGTCGCGCCTGACTTGTC
>JBGQEW010000053.1:0-16067 GCA_041496565.1 Terriglobia bacterium
ATGCGCGAGCACCAGAAATGTGTGGGGGAGCTCGCGAGCGAGCGTCGCCGCTTGCTCGATGGAGTTGACGAGGATGGGCAGCGCCTTCGTTTCCGGCCGCCCTTTTACGCGGAAGACTTGCTCGATGGCTGACAAGTTGTAAGGGTCAGCGGCCAAGCCGTAAAAAGTGTCTGTGGGAATCCCCACCACTCGCCCGCGCCGGATGAAGGCGGCAGCATAGTCTACGGTCGATTCCTCCGGGTCATGCTGTGAAACCTTCAGAATTTCAACGGGCAAAGTGTATTCACTCGTGGCGGGAGGCCGCCGAAGTTCTGCGGCAAACTATCATAGCCGATGCGGCGCGCGCAAGCCGCTCGCGGGACGGCGGCGCAACTCCGTGCCCGGCTGGGATTTGCGTCTCGCGCCTTTACGGCCATGCGCGCGTTTGTTAGTCTGCTTTCATGCCGGCCAGCCCCAAGCCATCGCGCGCCCCGCGGCATGCCACGTCCCCTGGAATTGGCCGCACGGAAACGATCTCAAGTTCCGAGAACCAGTGGATTAGGCGGTTTCGAGCCACGCTGCGCGGGTCCGGGCCATCGGAAGACGGCTGGATCGGCGTTGAGGGCCCGCACCTGGTGGAAGAAGCGCTTTCTTCCGGTCTCGGTCTCGGGGCGCTCTTGGTTAGCGATTCGGGCGCGCACCATCTTGACCGGCTCGCCACGGAATTATCTCGCGATTCCCGAGGCAGTGCGTTGCGGAATCTGCGAGTCTTTCGCACGCCGGACCGGCTGTTCGCCGGCGTGGCTGGAACCGAGACACCACAAGGAATCGCCGCGCTGGTGAGCGCCCCGGAGCGGACGTTTGACGATTTGCTGAGAGGCGAAGTGCCGCTGGTGGTCATCCTCGTGGGCGTGCAAGACCCTGGCAACGTGGGAACTGTCGTGCGCTCGGCCGAGGCCTTCGGCGCCACCGGCGTGCTCGCCACGAGAGGCACTGCGCATCCGTTGTCGCCGAAGGCGCTGCGTGCTTCGGCGGGTTCGGCGTTGCGGCTGCCGGTCATCAGCGGGACCGCGGCGCCAGTGGCGCTGGCGCAGCTCAAGGTTGCGGGCCTGAGAGTTTTTGCCACGTGCGTCGAGAGCAGCCAATCGTCCTCCCGCGCGCCCGCCACTGCCGACCTACGCGGGCCCATTGCCATTCTGATCGGCAACGAAGGCGCCGGTCTGCCCGCGGAGGTCGAGCGCTCCGCGGACGCTCGGCTCCAAATCCCGATTGCTGCGGCCGTCGAATCTTTAAATGCCGCCGTCGCTGCTTCGGTATTGCTGTACGAAGCAGCGCGCCAGCGCGGCCGTCACGAATAGACATGGGACTCTTCCGCGCCATCGATCCACAGGAAGACACCGCCGGGCCGCGGCCTCTCGCCGATCGGATGCGCCCGCAGACGCTTGAGGAATTTGTGGGGCAAGAGGAATTACTCGGGCCGTGCAAACCGATGCGGACGCAAATCGAACGCGACGACCTGAGCTCGATGCTTTTCTGGGGCCCGCCGGGATGCGGCAAGACGACGCTCGCGCGCATTATTGCGCGGCGTACGCGATCGGAGTTCGTTCCCTTCTCCGCGGTGCTTGCCGGCATCAAGGAAATCAAGCAAGTGATGGAGACGGCGGTGCGCTCGCAGCACTACGGACGACGCACCATCGTCTTCGTCGACGAAATGCACCGCTTCAACAAAGCGCAGCAGGACGCGTTTCTGCCACGCGTGGAAGCGGGCAGCATCATCTTGATCGGCGCGACGACGGAGAATCCATCGTTCGAAGTGATCGCGCCGCTGCTCTCGCGGATGAAGGTGTACGTGCTGCGCGCACTCGCGGCCGAGCAAATCTCCGATCTGTTGCGCCGCGCGCTCGGCGACCCGGAGCGTGGCCTGGGCAAGGACAAGATTGAAATCGGTGACGACCTGATCGAGCGCATCGCGATGATGGCAAATGGAGATGTTCGCGCCGCGTACAACACGCTCGAAGCCGTCGTGCTGGGTACGGCGCCCGATGCACGCGGCGTGCGCAGCGTGACGCATGCGCTGCTCGAAGATGTGCTGCAACACAAGCTGCTGCCCTACGACAAAGCAGGCGAAGAACACTTCAACCTGATCTCCGCGCTGCACAAGTCGGTGCGCAATTCCGATGCGGACGCGGCGCTTTACTGGCTCGCGCGAATGCTGGAATCGGGCGAAGACCCGCTTTACGTCGCGCGGCGCATGGTCCGCATGGCCAGCGAAGACATTGGCCTGGCCGACCCCAACGCGCTGGGCGTCGCGATGGCGGCGATGCAGGCATTCGAATTCATCGGGCCGCCAGAGGGATATCTCGCGCTGGGGCAAGCGGCTGTTTATCTGTCGCTCGCACCAAAGTCGAATGCTCTGTATCTCGGCTATGGCTCGGTCGTGCGCGACCTGGAAACGACGCAGGCCGAGCCTGTGCCGCTGCACTTGCGCAACGCCGTCACCGGGCTGATGAGCCACCTCGGCTACGGCAAGGGCTATCAGTACGCGCACGATGCGGAAGAAAAAGTGGCGGGAATGTCCTGCCTGCCCGAAAGCCTCGCGAGCCGCAGCTATTACCAGCCGACGAATCAGGGATTTGAGGAGCGACTGAGGAAGCGGCTCGAAGAAATCCGCCGCATCAAGACCGGGGAGCAGAAGAAAGAATGATCCGCTTACCTTGCGCCGTGGACCAACAATTGCGCGACGCCTTGCGCTCGCGCGCTCTCAGGCTGGACATGCGTTTCCTGGCACTCGCCGCCGGATGCGCGGCGCTCCTTTTCCCCGCGTTTCTTTCCGCGCAAGACAACCCCAAGCTCACGATTGACGAGGAATGCACGGCGTTCGCCTTCGCGCCGGATGGACGCATCGCCTACTCCGTCCGCCACATTATGAAGATCAAACACTACGACCTGCAGCGCGACGACATTTGGGTGACGACGCTCGAGGGCAAGAGAACGCGCATCGTGAACGGCGAAAAACTCGTCAAGAGCCCTGCCCCCTTCAGCTATGGCGTGCAGTCGCTGCGCTGGTCCCCCGATGGGCACATGCTCACGGTCGAGATGCTCACCGACGAAGTGATTGACGAGCGCGGTAACACGCGCGAAGGCCAGATCATTGACCTGATGAGCGACGACGGTAAGGAGATCAACATCGCGGGCACGAAGAACAGCGTGATTCCCAACGCCACCCAGGCGCAGTGGCTCAGCGACGGCGTCACGGTCGTGTTCGTGACCGAAGCGGTGAAACCGAAGCTGCTTTTTTCGATCGGATCCGTCCGACCGCTCGGAGGGCGCGGCGAGACGCTCTTCGAGAATCGCTTCTTCTCCGCGGTGGCCTGGGACGCGAAGCGCAACATCGCCGTCACCATCGAGCGCGACAAGGATATCAGCGGGCCCATCCAACTCGTCTCGCTGGACCTGGCCAAGCAAACGCGGCGCGAGCTGGCCACGCTCGACAGATATCTCGGCCAGCTCTCGCTCTCTCCGTCGGCCACGAAGGTCGCCTACTTTCGCGACGGCGATACACTCGAAGTCCGCAATGTTTCGGCGCCGGAGAAGGTCACATCGATCAAGGCGGGTTACGGCCACTTCGAATGGTCCCGAGACGAGCGCCGCCTGCTGCTGAAGCGCGGCCCCGAGCGCAAGTCGGGCGATCTGATCTGGGTGAGCATTCCCGATGGGCAGTTCGAACCCCTTCTCCACAGCCTCACTTTCCGCGACTTCGCAATATCCGCCGACGGGCAGTATCTCGGCGTCACGCAGCCCGGCACGCGCAACCTGCTCGTTTATCCGATTCCCTGATTGATTCGTTCGCGTAGGCTGCCGACGGCTGAGGTTCGACGACGCGGGGCTACTGCTTCGAGAGACGGAACCGCTTGACGTGTTCTTTCAAGATGCACGAGTCCATCACAACGAACAGACCCGCGCGACGGGCTCGTTCGGCGGCTTCGCTGTGGATCACGCCTTCCTGCATCCACACCGCGCGAGCGCCGATGGCAATCGCGCTCTCGACAACTTCTGACGCAAACTCCGAGCGCCGGAACACATCAACGATGTCAATTTTTTCGGGGATGTCTTCCAGCCGCGCGTAGCTACGCTCCCCGAGGACTTCTTTCTCGCGCGGGTTGACCGGAAAGATCCGGTAGCCCACCGACTGGAGATATTCCGCCACGCCGTAGCTCGGGCGGAAATGTTTTGAAGACAATCCGACGACCGCGATATTGCGGCTGGTCTTCAGGATTTCTGTCATGGGATCGCCGACGGGCTGTGCTTTCTGTGCCCCCCGTTGAGGACGATCGGGTGGGGCGCCTTCGTTCATCGCCCGCCCCGCGGGCCGTCCGGGCAGGGCTTGGGATCCATCTGCCGCACTCGCGCAAGCGCGCTCAGAAAGTGTGCGTTCTCTTCCGCTGTGCCCACGGTGACGCGGATCGCGTCCGGGAATCCCATCCAGCGCATCGGCCGGACGATGATGCCCAGCTTCATCAACTCCGCGGCAACCGGCTCCGCATCGCTCCCCAGCTCGATCAACACAAAATTTGCCACCGATGGCACAAACGTCAAGCCCAACTCCGCGAGCCCTTGCGCGAGCTGCGCAAGGCCCGCGCGATTTGATTCCACCGAACGGCGCACGTGTTCGGCGTCATCGAGCGCGGCCAACGCCGCGGCCTGCGCAACAATGGATGTATTGAACGGCGAACGAACCTTGTTCATCTCCGCGAGGAGTTCCGCTGAGCCGATTGCGTAGCCGATGCGCAGCCCCGCGAGACCGTACACCTTTGAGAATGTCCGCAGCACGAGCAGGTTCTTCCCACGCCTCACAAGGTCGATTGAGCGGGAATAATCCGCGCGCTCCACATATTCGAAATAGGCCTCGTCGAGCACCACCAAAACGCTTTCGGGAATTCGCGCGAGGAACCGTTCAAACTCATCCGCACTGAACAGCGTTCCCGTGGGATTGTTGGGATTGGCCACGTAGATCAGACGCGTGCGGGGCTCGATCGCCCGGACCATGCCGTCGAGATCCATGACGTAGCTTTTCTGCGGGACCTCGATCAGGCGCGCACCGGCAGCGCGAATCGAGATGTAGTACATCGGGAATGAGCCGTGCGAGGTGATCCCGGAGTCGTCTTCGCGCAGCAGCGTTCGCGCCGTCAGGTCAATCAGGTCGGTCGAGCCGCTGCCGAGGATGATTTGATCCGCGGAGACCCCCAGGCGTGCTGAAAGTTTTTCACGCAGGTAGAAGCCGCCGCCGTCGGGATAGCGATTGGCGCCGGCCAGCGCGCCGCGCGCCGCCTCCACGGCTCGCGGCGAGGGCCCGAGCGGGTTTTCATTCGACGCGAGCTTCACCGCGCGCGTTTGTAGTTCTCGTTCGACCTCCTCGATTGGCTTTCCGGGAACGTACGGTTCGATCTCGCGAATGTAGGACGGGACATGGTCACCGGTGGACTTGGGCATTAGGACCTTCGAGAGCTTGAACTTGAGAAACGGCCACGAGAGTTGCTGACAGTTTTTCGACGAGAGAGCCGGCCCGGCGGTTTTGAGATGTTTTTAGCCAGCAGCGGAACGACGCCGCTCCTCGCCGGGCGAGCGAGAGCCTTCGCGATCGCCCGCTCGAACTCGGAAACTTCCCCACGGCCCAGGAAGCGATGCTGACCCGGATCAATCGCATCGAGCTCGAGATTGCCCAGTTTCGTGCGCTTCATCTTCTCGATCGGGTGATCTTGCTTTGCGAGCAGCGGGCGCAACCGGTCGCGCCGGGTGCCCGAAAGAATCGCTTCATACCATGCATTCGGCGCGTTCCCCAGGCGCCTCAGGCGGACACCGAGCGTCAGTTCGATCGCTTGCGTTTCCGCCAGAGACAATTGTCCTTTGATCTTGATCGCGTACGTTTGCGGCAATCCGTGGGCGCGCAGGACCCGGCTGGCCAGCTCGCCGTCATTTGTCAGCAGCAGGAGACCCGAGGCGTGATATTCCAGGCGGCCC
Source organism: Terriglobia bacterium (assembly GCA_041496565.1). Classification (GTDB taxonomy): domain Bacteria; phylum Acidobacteriota; class Terriglobia; order Acidiferrales; family UBA7541; genus JBGPTK01. The sequence continues at coordinate 5,998 of JBGQEW010000053.1, forward strand.
ACCGGAAAAACGCGCCCGGGGATTCCGTGCAGGAAATCGCGCAACGAGGGGCGCCCTTCGGGATCGCTCATCGTAGCGACGACGCCGGAGGGCTTGTGCAGAAGGACGTAGATTTTCTCGCCGGGCGCGCGCAGAAGTTTACCGGCTACCTTGATGTGATCCCTTTCGCTGTCGGCTTTCGTGCCGAGCTCCGTCACCAACTGCCCGTTCAGCGTCACTTGTCCCGAGAGGATGAGCTGCTCCGCGTGCCTGCGGGAGGCGACCCCGGCGCGCGCGATAATCTTCTGAAGCCGCTCCAACATCTGGATTTCTCCTGCTTCCTTCACTCACCCCCCGAAGGGGTTACGACGATTGCAGGGAAGGCGGGATTTCATTCGCGAGACTGATTTCCTGCGCCGGCGCGGAGGACGCTTCGCCGTCCCCAGCCAAATCGGCTCCGGGCTCGGTCGGCGCGATGCCGGAATCCGATCCGAGCGCCGCCTGGGCCAGTTGTTCGAATTCTTTCAGGCTTGGCAGCTCTTCGAGGTCGCTGAGTCCGAAACGCATCAGGAATTCCTTCGACGTGCGGTACAGGATCGGCCGCCCGATCACCGGCTTGCGCCCCGCCGTGGTGATCAGCCGCCGTTCCAGCAGCGTCTTGATTACGCCGGAGCAATTGACCCCGCGGATTTCCTGAATTTCGGGCAGCGTGGCCGGCTGCTTGTAGGCGATCACCGAAAGCGTTTCGAGGGCGGGCATCGTCAGGCGCAGGGCGGGCCGCAGGGACTTGATGAACTTGCGCACGACTTCGTGGTGCTGCGCTTTGGTGTAGAACTTGTAGCCGCCCGCGACCTTGCGAATCTCGACGCCGCGCCCGTCGGCCGCATACGACGCCACCAGCAAGTCGAGCGCCGCGCGCACCTCTGTCTTTTCCGCACCAATGGCCGCGGTCAGTTGGTCGAGCGTGGCCGGCTCATCGGCCGCGTAAATAATCGCTTCGAGCGCCGATTGGATTTCAAGTTGTGTCATGTTCACGCGTACTGCTCGTCAATTTTGGAGCGCACATCCTCGCCCGAGAAAACCAGGTCGAACATCTTGTGCTTGCGCATGCGGATGTCGGCGAAGGCTTCCGACTGTACCAGCACCACCGCTTGCAGCCTCACCATCTCGAGCACAGCCAGAAACGAAACAATCATAGCGCGCCTGGAGGCGCAGGACTCGAAAAATGCGATCAGCGAAACCGGCTCATCGCTCGCGAGCAAATCCTTGCGCAACAGCTCCATCATCTGGGCGACGGTGTAGATGTCGTGCTGCAGCTCGATGCGCGGAATTTCTCTCCGACGCTCGAGCACCTGCTGGAACACTTTCACCAGATCCACCAGCGAGACGACCAATTCGCCTGCGGTCCCTTCGTCGTCATAGAGCGACAAATCGGGATGCGACCACACGTGCGCTTCCACCTGCTGCTTCTGGTAGAGCAGTTGCGCGGCGTTCTTGAATTTTTCGTGCTCGAGCAGGCGGTGAACCAGCTCCTCGCGCGGATCCGTCTGGTCTTCGGGACCCGCCAGTGGGTCGGGCGGCAGCAGCATTTTCGACTTGATATAGATCAGCGACGCCGCCATGTAGAGAAAGTCGGAGCTGACGTCGATGTCCAGCTCTTCGAGCCGATGCAGGTACTCGAGATACTGCGACGTAATTTTCGCGATCGGGATGTCCAGGATGTCGATTTCCTGCTTGCGGATCAGATCGAGAAGCAAATCGAGCGGGCCTTCGTACATCTCGAGCCGAATCTTGTAAGGTGACGCCATCCTAGCTCCCCGTCGCGATGCGCTTCGTAGCGGGATCCGCGCCGCCGGCTTCGCGCGCGCGGTCCCAACCGAAAATAGCGTCGCGGACGCGCTTCATCGTTTTCTTCGCTGCGCGGCGCGCCTTCGCCGAACCGGCGTCGAGAATATCCCAAACTTTCTTCGGATTGGCCTCGAATTCTCGGCGGCGTGTCTGAATCGGCTCTATCCACCGCACCAGCGCGTCCGCCATCAGCGCCTTGCAATCCACGCAGCCGATGGCCGCGGAGCGGCATTCGCGGTTGATTCGCGCAATCGTGTCCGGTTCAGAAAATAATTTGTGGTACGCGAACACGGGGCAAACTTCCGGACGCCCCGGGTCCGTGCGGCGCACGCGTTGCGGGTCCGTCATCATGTTCTTGGCCTTGGCGCGAATCGAAGCGGGCTCTTCCGAGAGCCAGATCGCGTTGCCGTAACTTTTCGCCATCCGGCGGCCATCGGTGCCGGGCACGCGAGGCGTTTCCGTCAGCATCACCTGCGGCTCGCGCAGAACGAGTTCCACGGGCACGTTCGCATTCGCAAGCAGCGAAAGGCGATGATCGAGCGATAGCGGCTGCAGCGCCATTTCCAGTTGCGCGCGCGCAGCATCCGATTTCGAGTTGTCCGTGGCGATGGCCAGCTTCAGCTCCTTCGCCAGGCTCGCAATGGCCTTGGCCCGCGCTCTCCGCCAATTTACCGGGCCGTACGCGGTATTGAAACGCCGAACAATTTCGCGGGTGAGCTCGACATGGGGGACTTGGTCTTCACCAACAGGTATGAGGAGGCCAACTTTCGGATCGCCATACATCACGATGTCGGCGGACTGGAGCAGCGGGTAGCCGAGGAAGCCGTAAGTGCCGAGGTCGCGGTCTTTCAGATTTTCGATTTGCTCTTTATACGTTGGCACGCGCTCGAGCCAACTGAGCGGCGTGACCATGGAAAGCAGCAGATGCAGCTCGGCGTGCTCGATCACTTGCGACTGCAGGAAAATCGTCGTCTTCTCGGGATCGAGTCCCACGGAAAGCCAGTCGGCGGCTATCTCAAACGTGTTCTGCGCGACGAGCGACGTGTCGGCGTAGTGCGTCGTCAGCGCGTGCCAGTCCGCAACGAAATAAAAGCAGTCGTACTCTTCCTGCAGCTTGAGCCAGTTGGAAAGCGCCCCGAAGAAGTGGCCGATGTGGAGCGGCCCCGTCGGCCGCATGCCGCTCAGCACTCGCTGGCGCCGCGCGTTGCGAACTCTCGTTCGAATTCCCTCGGCCGATAGATCCGTGGAAGGCGTCACGACCCGCCTCCGGCGCGCGCGAGCAAATCGCGAGCGATGACTGTGCGCTGCATTTCGCTGGTTCCCTCGTAGATCGTCAGAACACGGGCGTCGCGATAATATCGCTCGACGTCGCTTTCTCGTGAATAGCCGGCGCTGCCGTGAATTTGCACGGCCTTCGCCACAACTCGGTTCACCATCTCGCTGGAAAAGAGCTTCGCACGGGCAGAGAACGGCTTCAACCGCCGCGCGTCGTGATCGCGCAGCCACGCGGCGTAGTACGTCAGCCCGCGCGCGGCCTCAATTTCCGTTTGCATGTCCGCCAGCATCCACTGGATGGCCTGGAATTCGCTGATGGTTTTCCCGAACGCGCGCCGCTGCTTCGCGTAGCGCGCAGCCGCCTCAAGCGCCCCCTGGGCAAGGCCCACGCCCTGCGCCGCAACGCCCACGCGCCCGCCGTCGAGTGCTTCGAGAGCGATCTTGAGCCCGTGCCCTTCCTCGCCCAGCCGGTTTTCCGCGGGCACACGGCAATCCTGCAGCACAATTTCCGACGAGTGCGAAAGCCGCAGGCCCATTTTATCCTCGTGACGGCTGATGCGAAACCCCGGAAACGAAGGTTCCACAAGAAATGCGCTGATTCCGCGGGCACCAGCTTGCGGGTCCGTCTTCGCGAAAACGATGCAGAGGCCGGAGTCGGCGCCGAGGGTGACCCAGCTCTTCGTGCCGTTCAGAAAATATTCACCGCCCTTGCGCACCGCGCGCGCCTGGATTCCCGCCGCGTCCGAGCCCGCCTGCGGCTCGGTGAGGCAAAACGCGCCGAGGACTTCTCCCCGCGCGAGCCGCGGCAGATATTTCTTCTTCTGCGCCTCGGTGCCGTGCCTCGCAAGCGGCACGGCGGCGACCGAGTTCGTGACGCTGAGCGTGATCGCCGTCGAGGCGCACACCCGCGCGACTTCCTCGATCATGAGCACGTAGCTGATCGTGTCCGTCGCGGAGCCGCCCCACTCCTCCGGCACGAGCATCCCGCAGCAGCCCATCTCGCCAAGCTTGCGGATCTGGTCGAGCGGAAATTTATCCTCGCGTTCCCACTCGCGAAGGTAAGGGCGCATCTCCGCTTCCATGAACTGGCGGACGGTGTCGCGGATTAAGAGCTGGTCGCTGGTGAAAGAAAAATCCATTTTCGATTGGCAAACCGATGCTAACACACCTCGTGCGAGTCCTGAATGGGTGCTGCACGGTGCCGAAGGAGGCCACAGATGAACCGGATTCGCGAAATCCCCTCCGGGCTGGCGGGATAGTCTCGCCCACGGTTGAACCGGACGGCAACTCAGGACTGAACCCGGGAGGGGACGGCCTTAGCCGAGCCGAAAGGCGGTGCGCTTTCTTCCCTACATCTTCAGCAGTTCACGGAGGCGCTTGGTCTGCGCGCGGCTGACAGGAACTTCGCTCTGCTTTTTGTCATTCATCTTCAGCATGTAGCTCGACTTGAACCACGGCACCACTTCCTTGATTAAATTGATGTTCACCAAGTAGGAGCGGTGCGCGCGCCAGAACTGATCGGCGTCGAGCGCGCTTTGCAGCTCTTCTATCGTACGGAAATTTGAGATGCCGTCAAACTCTTTGGTATGGATCGTTATCACGCCATCCTGGATCGCCGCGTAGACCATCTGCTCCGCATCAATCAGGAAAAGTCTCCCCTGCGCCTTTACCAGCAGCTTGACCGGCTGCGCCTTCGGAGTGCCCAGTTGGCCGACCAGTGATTCCAGGCGCTCAACCGGCGACGAATTCGCCTCCACCAATTTTTTTGCGCGCTGGATGGCCTTGGCGACGCGGCCCTTGTCGAACGGCTTGAGCACGTAGTCCACTGCGTTCACTTCGAAGGCATGGACGGCGTAGTTGTCGTACGCCGTGGCAAAGACGATCTGCGGAACGCGCACCTTGCGCTCGACGAGTTTTTTGATCACACCGAAACCGTTCAGCCCCGGCATCTGCACGTCGAGGAAAACGAGGTCGGGATTGTGTTCCTTGATCAGCGAGACGGCTTCGAGTCCGTTCTTGCCCTGCCCGATCAGATTGATCTCGGCAAATGACTTGAGCAGGAACGCCAGCTCGTCGCGCGCCGGCTTTTCGTCGTCGATGATGAGTGTGTTAATCGTCATGCCGGACTTATTACGTCGCGCCAGTATACGAGAGCGAACGAGGCAGTAGCAAGGAATGGACCCGCTCAGGCGAGCTGATCGACGAATTCCGGAGGGCTGGATCGGCCGGCAAGCAGGAGGATGGGCCCGAGCTATCCATACTTGCTTCGAGCCCGGGTACTCTAGCCTCCAGGCTTCCTCTTCAGCGGACGTGCTTGAAGACGCGCCGGCGATCGCAGCACCACATTGCGCGCCCACCGCACCCATTCCGGTTTATCATGACGGCGATTCTTCGGGAGGAATCACGCCATGGACGCCAAGACATTTGCGAAAGAAGTCGAAACCTATGTTCGCCCCGCGACCTTTCCGGTGGCGGCAAAACTGTTCAAGCCCGATGAGCCCGTTCCCGAAAAAGCCAAGCGTCCGTTGCGCGATTTGAAAATCCAGATTGCGATCTGCCAGGCGGTCGCCATGGCGCGCCGCTACGGCTGGACGCTCGCCGTTGGCGCCGAAGACGTGAACTGCGTGCTGACGAAGACTGCGTTCGGCCTCGCGCCGCTCACCAAGCATTACACTTCGGGCCATCTCGCGTGCGGGATGTACACGGAATCGCTCGACGCCGGCGCGCGCAGCGAGGAGGCGACGCACCGCCTCCCTGAAGGCCAGTACAAACATCTCGTCGTCGCGCCCGCGGCGCGCGCTGACTTTCTTCCCGACGCGTTCATCATCTACGGCAATTCGGCGCAGGTGATGCGACTGCTGACCGGCGCACTGTGGAAGCGCGGCGGCGCCCTGACCAGTTCGTTCACGGGGCGCATTGATTGCTCCGACGAGATTATCCGCACGATGCTGACGGGCGATTACCAGGTGATTTTGCCCTGCTACGGCGACCGCGTCTTCGGGCAAACGGAAGATTGGGAGATGGCTTTCTCGCTCCCCGGCTCCAAAATGGACGAGCTTGTCGAAGGCCTCGCCGGCACGCAAAAAGGCGGCATTCGTTATCCGATTCCAAGCTTCCTACGCTACACGCCGCAATATCCGGATCACTACTACGAGCTCGACCGCATCTGGGCGGACCTGCCAGTGGTGAAATGACGGGACGCGCGAAAGTTCTTTCGAGCCGAGTGCTGTACAGCGGGCCGGTGTTCGCCGTGCGGCAGGACCGCGTGGTCGAACCCGGCGGGATACGCACGACGCGCGACCTCGTCACGCATTTCGGTTCGGTTGTGGTGCTTCCCGTACTTTCTGACGGGCGCATCCTGCTGATCCGGCAATATCGCCACTCGATAGGACAATTTCTATGGGAGCTCGTCGCGGGGCGCATCGAGCGCGGAGAAAATCCGCGGGCGGCCGCGAAGCGCGAGCTGCTCGAAGAAACCGGTTACACGGCGCGCCGCTATCGCAAGCTGCTCAAGCTCTTCCCTACCCCGGGATTTGTGAGCGAATTCATGGTCATCTATGCGGCCGAAGGGCTAGTCGCAGGCACGGCGCAACCGGAAGATGACGAGCGCATCACCGCTCGCGCATTTTCCCTGCGCGAAATCGAGCGCTGGATGCGAAGCGGACGCTTGCGAGACGCCAAATCGCTCGCCGCGATTCTTTACTACTCTCGATTTTGCCGAAATCGCCGCGGCAAACTATAATCAGGCGCTATGGAAAACCGCGAAGTCGCCAAGATTCTCCGCGAGACAGCTCATCTCCTCGAGATTGACGGCGCCATCATCGGCCGCTACCGCAGCTACGAGAAAGCTGCGGAGCTGATCGAGAGTCTGCCCGAGCGGATCGAGGAGCTGGCGCAAGAGACCGAAAAACTTACTGCCCTTCCCGGCATCGGCGAAGGCATGGCCGAACACATCCGCGAAATCCTGAAGACGGGCGACTACGGCCTGCGCAAGAAGCTCCTGAAGAAATATCCGCACACGATTCTCGATCTTCTCAGCCTCCAATCGCTCGGGCCCAAGAAGGTGGCGTTTCTATGGCACGCGTTTCAAGCCGGCACGGTTGAAGCCGTCGAAAAGCTCGCGCGGGAAGGCAAGCTTCGCGAGCTGAACGGCTTCGGCGAAAAAAGCGAGCAGAACATCTTGAAAGCCGTCGAAGTTTTCAAGCGCTCTGCGGGCCGCTTCCATCTCGACGTTGCGGACGCTGCTGCCGCAAGCCTTGCCGCCTACATCAGCCGGCTGGGCAAGAAAGTTGACTCGGTCACGCCGGCCGGCTCGTTGCGCCGCGGCAAAGAAACGGTTGGCGATCTCGATTTGCTCGTCACGCTGCCGGGCCGCGCGAATGAGAAGGATGTCGACCCCATCGCGCAGCACGTGCTGAAGTATCCCGGCATCCAGCAGGTGCTGGCGCACGGGGAAAACAAAGTGAGCTTCCTGCTCGACAACAATTTGCAAGTGGACGTGCGCATACTCGAGAAAGGCAGCTTCGGCGCGGCTCTGCTCTATTTCACCGGTTCGAAGGAGCACAACGTGGCGCTGCGCGGCCGCGCGAATAAGATGGGCTACACGCTCAACGAGTACGCTCTGACGGCGCTCAAGGGCGGCCGAATCCTCGCGCGCAAGACCGAGGAGGAAATTTACACAAAGTTGAAGCTGCCGTACATCGAGCCTGAGTTGCGTGAAAACACGGGCGAGATCGAAGCCGCCGAGGAAGGCAAACTGCCGCACCTCGTCACGCTCGCCGATCTCCGCGGCGATCTGCAGATGCATACGACCGCTTCGGACGGCAAGAACTCGATCGAGGAAATGGCCGCGGCGGCGCGCGAGCTTGGCCGCGAATACATCGCGCTCACCGACCACTCGAAAGCCGTAACCGTGGCGAACGGCCTCGATGAAAAGCGCACGCTCGCGCAAATCGAGAGAATCCGCGAGGCGCAGAAGCGACTCCCAGGCATCCGCGTGTTCGCCGGCAGCGAAGTGGACATCCTCAAAGACGGCTCGCTCGATCTGGACGACGAGGTTCTCGCGCAACTCGACGTGGTGGTCTGTTCCGTGCACTCCTACATGAATCTCGATCGCGCGGCGATGACCGAGCGAATGCTCGCCGCCATCGAAAATCCTTACACACAAATCATCGCGCATCCGACGGGCCGGCTGCTGCTGCGCCGCGACGCGTTTGACTACGACATGGAGAAAATCCTCGACGCGGCGAAGAAACATGGCGTGGCGATGGAATGCAACTCCTATCCCGACCGCCTCGATTTGAAGGACACCCATCTGCACATGGCCAAGGAGCGCGGCGTGAAGATCGTCATTTCCACCGACTCGCACACGGCCGCGAACCTAAGTTTCATAAAGTACGGCGTACTGACCGCGCGTCGCGGCTGGCTCGAGATGAAAGATGTGCTCAACACTCTGCCCGTCGAGAAATTTCTCGCGGCGCTGCGCCCAAAGCAGCGTGCCGCAGCCGCCGCTTCGCATCGCCATAAGACCGCGTAGCAAGCGGACGCCCACGCGACCGGGAACTTTTTTCGACCACCTTGCGTATCTCGCCTTGAGAGCAACACGGAGGGACACTCATGCACAAGAGCTGGCTGGTTGGATTACTTCTCGCAGGCCTGGCCGTCGCGACGCCGGCGCGCGCCGACGAGTGGTCGAAGAAATACCCCTTGAGCGGCAAGGCCGAAGTGCGCGTCAACACGAACGACGGCAAGATCGACATTCTTTCCTCGGACCAAAAAGAGGTTGAAGCGCACGTCTGGACGACGGGCTGGCACGTCCCGCAAGACGTACAAATCTCGGAGAGCCAGAGCGGCGGCCACGTCACGATCGACATAACTCTTTCGCATAGGCATTTTAATTTCTTCGGGAGCGACCGGCACTCCATCAAGATTGAGCTGCGCGTGCCGCGCGACGCCGATCTCGACATTCACACCGGCGACGGCAGCATCACATCCCAGCCGGTCTCCGGCCGTGTGCGCCTCGACAGCGACGACGGCAATATCGAAGTGAACGGCCTGAAGGGGGACATCCGCCTTCATACGGGCGACGGCCATATTGACGGCTCGCAATTCGACGGCTTGCTCGACGCGGACTCCGGCGATGGCCGCATCAACGTACGTGGCCGCTTCGACTCCCTGAATCTGCACACGGGCGACGGCAGCATTGACGCGGCCGCCGAGACCGGCTCGCAGATTACTTCAAGCTGGTCGCTCCGCAGCGGCGACGGGAATATTATCTTGCGCGTTTCGGATAGCCTCCACGCCGACCTGGACGCGCATACCGGCGACGGTCACATCAGTCTCGATTTCCCGGTCACCGTGTCCGGCTCGCTCAACAATTCGTCCATTCGCGGGAAACTGGCGGGAGGCGGCCCACCCCTTACGCTTCGCACGGGCGACGGCTCAATTCGTCTCGAGCGCCTGTAGCCTCGCGCTGAGAAGACTGTATCCCGCGGCATACAATTGTCTGCGATGGGCAACACCTCACGTACCCAGTGCCCTTGGTTCGCATTGAAGCCAAAGCACCTATGCCATCCGGGCATTGGCACGAACGTTGCATTTCCTCCATCTGCTGTGGAGGTGCAACATGCTCATCTATTTCTTTGCATTCGTGCTGGCGATTCTGGTCTTCCTGACAATGGCAAGTTCGCTTGCTGCGTTCAGCGGAAAACGCCGCTGGTAGGCGCGTCGAAACGAACCGGGGCAGCTTGACCTAGCGGCCAAATCTTGCAACCAGAAAGCCGATGACGAGGCCGCCCAGGGCTCCCGTCCCCAAGATCGGAGCAGCAGCCTTCGTGATGATCGCGTCGGGCAAACTCAGCAGCAGGCCCAAGAACAATCCAACAGCCCAACCCGGCCAGGGCAGGCGCACCGCCCCGATCACGAATCCAATCGCAAAGCGGTTGATGAATGCTCCCAATAGGGCTGCG
>JBGQEW010000054.1:0-15770 GCA_041496565.1 Terriglobia bacterium
ATGGTGGGCGACAAAGGACTTGAACCTTTGACCTCTCCCGTGTGAGGGGAGCGCTCTAACCAACTGAGCTAGTCGCCCATTGCCGATAGCCGCGACAGCCGGTACCGTCATCTATTTGTAACAGGAAGGACGCGGGTTTTCAACAGATGCCGACTGCCACCTCCCAAGTCGTCTCGCAGTTGCAGCGCTCCATCGCCCGCGCCATCTACGGCAAGGAAGACGCCATCCAGCTCGCGCTGATCACCCTGCTCGCGCGCGGTCACCTGCTCATCGAAGACGTTCCCGGCGTCGGCAAGACCACTCTCGCGCAAGCGCTCGCAAAATCCTTCCACTGCAGCTTTCAGCGCATCCAGTTCACCTCCGACCTGCTCCCCAGCGATGTTCTCGGTGTGAGCGTCTACAATCCGGAGTCGCGCGAATTTGAATTTCGCTCCGGCCCGATTTTCGCTAACGTCGTCCTCGCCGACGAAATCAACCGCACCACCCCGCGCACGCAGTCCGCGCTCCTCGAAGCCATGAACGAAGCGCAGGTCACCGTCGATGGCAAGACCCTCCCGCTGCCGCAGCCGTTTCTCGTGATCGCCACGCAAAACCCCGTCGAGCATCACGGCACCTATCCCCTGCCGGAATCGCAGCTCGACCGTTTTCTGATGCGCATCAAAATGGGCTATCCCTCGCACGAAACCGAAAAAGAAATTCTGCGCAAACGCGTTGGCGATAATCCTCTCGATTCGCTCGATCCGATCGCGGATGTCAGCGATGTTCTCGCCATGCAGAATGATGTCGCTCATGTGAAAGTCGACTCCAGTCTCCACGATTACGCTCTCGAAATCGTCAACCGCACTCGCAAGAGCGAGCAGCTTGCGCTCGGCGTCAGCCCCCGCGGCACGCTCATGCTCCAGCGCGCCGCGCAAGCCCGCGCCTACCTCGATGGCCGCGACTATTGCCTCCCCGACGATTTCAAACAGCTTGCCGTTTCCGTTTTCTCCCATCGCGTTGTCACCAGCTCGCGCCACGCCTCGTTGCAGAAAAAATCGGAAACCACCGATTCCGTTCTTCGCGATATCGTTGAATCCGTACCGGTTCCTTTGTAGGTTCGAGCAATCCGTGGAATTCATTCTCACTCTCAAACAATTGTCATTCCGAGCGAAGCGCGGTTTTTGCGCTCCGAATGATTTTGCGGAGCGACCGAAGGTTCCGACCTTGTCGGAAGGAACCTGCTTTCTCCCTCCTCTACTTCCAATATGAGTGCTGGCAAATCCACCTTCGCGCAACTCTGGGCCAAGGCCGACCGCCCCGCCGTCCGCGCGTTCCTTCTCTCCATGACCGCCCTCACCGCCGCACTCCTTCTGGCGCTGTATTCCGGAGCCGCCGCGGAACTCGGCCAGCTCGCGCTCGCCAGCACTTCGGCGCTTGCCGCGCTCGCCATCGCCGGATGGGTAGGCATAACACTCGTTCCCATTCTGGCCAAGCGCACGCCGCTCCGCTGGATCGGTTACAAAATGGAGTACCGCATCACCCTCGAGGGCTGGATCTATCTCGGCGGGATCATTCTTGTCGCGCTCGCGGCGCTGAACACCGGAAATAATCTCCTCTTCCTGATTCTCGCCAGCCTCATCGCCATCGTTCTGATGTCCGGTATTCTCTCTTCCATCACGCTCTCGGGCATCGCATTGCGCCTCGTGCTGCCCGAACATATTTTCGCCGGCTCGCCGGTTCGCGCCATGGTCGAGCTCGAAAATGAAAAGCTGACGCTGCCTTCGTTTTCGCTGCGCGTCGAAGCCGCCAAGACAAAACAGGCCCAGGCCGCTGCCCTGCTTGAAACACCGGTCTACTTTCCCTATCTCCCCAAACATGACCGCGTGCAGCAAGTCATTCCCGTGACGTTTCCGCGGCGCGGCGTCTATCGTCAGGAAGCTTTCCGCATCGTCACCCGTTTCCCCTTTGGCTTCCTGCGGAAAGCGCGCCAACTAAATTTGAAAACCGAAGCGCTGGTCTATCCCTCCGTGGAACCGACCGCGGAATACCTGGAAATTCTTCCCGGCTTGGAGGGAGCACTCGAAAGTCTCACCAAGGGCCGCGGCCAGGATCTCTACGCGCTGCGCGACTACATGCCGACCGACAGCGCGCGCCACGTTCACTGGAAAGCTTCCGCGCGCTCCGGTTCTCTGATGGTCCGCGAATTCACCCGCGAAGACGACTGCCGCATCCTGCTCGTTCTCGACCCCCATCTATCCGCGGAAGAATCCTCCAGCCTGAAGCCGGGAGTGTCTGCGACGAACGAGCGCTTCGAGCGCGCCGTCACCATCTGCGCCAGCCTGGCCTGGCACTTTTACGAAAACAATTCTTTGCTGCAATTTCGTAGCGCCGGCGTGGAAACTCCTCTCGCTCCCGCCGACGAAATCATTTTTGCGATTCTCGAGCACCTGGCCGTCGCGCAACCCTTGCCACCCGATCCCCAGCAATCGCTCATGGCCGATCTCGCCGCCTCGCCCGAACTCTTCAAGATCATCGTGACCAGCCAGCCCCACGGCTCCGTCCCCGCCTCCGTGTGGAGTTCCTCTTACGTCGTCTTCCCCGACGATCCGCAGCGCTGAACTTTCGCCGCCCTTCTCCTTTGGCGTGCGGCGGCTTGCCGCCGCTTTTCTTCCGTTCGAGGATAACGATCGCAGTTTGAATTCTCTCGCTAAGAAAGGCGGGAGCGAGGCTCGCAAATTCCAAGAACACTTGGTGCTCCGCAGGTGTGCGAGAATATCCCGGCACAATGTTAGAAGGCCGCGAACTCACCGCATTTCGCAAGCAGTTGCTCGGCTGGTTCCGCCAATTTCAGCGCGACCTGCCGTGGCGCCGCACAGGAGATCCCTACCTCATCTGGCTTTCGGAAATCATGCTGCAGCAAACCCGCGTTGCCGCCGCGATCCCTTATTACCAACGATTTCTGCAGCGCTTCCCGGACGTTTACGCGCTCGCCGCGGCGCCGCAGGAAGAAGTGCTGCGCCTCTGGTCGGGGCTCGGGTATTACGGCCGCGCGCGCAACCTGCAAAAAGCCGCGCAGCTAATCGTAGCGAAACACGCAGGACAATTTCCCACGCGCTTGGAAGATGCCCTGGCATTGCCCGGCATCGGAAACTACACCGCCGCGGCAATTCTGAGCATCGCGTTCGGCGAAAAACAAGCCGTCCTCGACGGCAACGTCGCGCGCGTCCTCGCGCGCCTCGGCGCAATTCGCGGCGACCTCCGCGAGTCGCGGCGTTGGCAAGAGTTGCAAAAAACAGCGGATCGTTTGCTCGAACGGAAATCCCCCGGCGATTGGAACCAAGCCATGATGGAGCTGGGCGCGACGCTGTGTACTCCAAAATTGCCGCGATGTCTCCTGTGCCCGGTCGCGCAATTCTGTGAAGGGCGCAGGCTTGGCATCACCGAATTCCTGCCTGAAAAACAGAAGAAGCGCGCCACGGTAGAAGTTATTCTAGCCGCTGCTGTTTTTGCAGACGGAAAAGGCCAAACTCTGCTGCTTCCACCGCCGAAGAACACCAAGGAGAAGGCGGCCGCCGATCACGTGCCGACGCTGGTTTCAAGAATGTGGCATTTTCCTGCGCTCTCGGTGACCGGGGAACCAGCCGGGAATCTCCTCGCGTTTCTCCGAGAACAGATACCCGGCGTGCAAAAGCGCAAATGGCATCTCGTCCCGGCCGGCAAAATCCGTCATGCGGTAACCTATCGCGCCATCACCCTCTTACCCTTCCTCATCGAACTAAAAAATCTCCCCCGCGTCCCCGGAGCGAGGCGCGTTCCGCTCGGTGACATCTCCAGCCTGCCCGTCTCCAACCTCACCAGGAAAGTGGCGCGCGCCGCTCTGGCAGCGGCAGTTTCCGCTGCGGCCAAACGCCGAGAGTAATCCTTTCGCCCACTCTCATTCCTGCCCCATCCCCCAGGTGCTACGATAAAAAGTCCGCCATGGCTGCCTCCATCGCAACTCCGAGTGACGCCGCTCTGCCCGCCGAGCGATTCTTCCGCACCTCGCTTTCACTGCTGATCCTCACTTCGACGGTCACGCTCGTAAGCACTGGAAAGCTCGACATCGTCACCAGCTTGGCAGCCCCACTCGTCGTGCTCTACAAGGGCATTCGCTGGTGGCATGTACGCCCCGCCGAACTTTCGCACCGCGCCGCAACCTGGTGCGTGCTCGCGTACCTGGCATTCTTCCCCGTGGACACCCTGGTGCTCTCGCGTTTCTCTGTTGGAAATTCGTCCAATCCGCCGCTATTCGCCGCGCTGTTGGGAGCAGTACATTTTCTGATTTTCGTCAGCATCGTCCGTTTCTATAGCGCCGTCACCGACCGCGACGCGCTATTCCTATCGATGCTGTCCTTTGCGGGTATTCTCGCCGCAGCCGTCCTTACCGTCGATACGACCTTTCTGATTCTTTTTTTCATCTTTCTCCTGTTCGGCGTTTCCACTTTCGTTGGAATGGAGTTGCGCCGCGGAGCCATCGGCGCGGTCTCACCCGCTCTCCACGTGCACACCGAGGGCGATCGAAGATTGAATCGCGCGCTCAGTCTTTCCGCTCTCAGCGTGGCCAGCGGAGCCATCGTTCTCGGTGGCGTGCTGTTTTTCTTTTTTCCGCGTTTTAGCGCCGGGTACCTCGGCCGGGCCAGCTTCAGCCCCTCGCTCATGTCCGGTTTCACGGAAAACGTCGAGCTCGGTCAAATCGGCGAGATCAAAAAGAATTCCGCGGTGGTCATGCGCGTACAAACTGGCAAGCCGGTAGGTTACGACCTGCTGCGCTGGAGAGGCATCGCGCTCACCACTTTCGATGGCCGACGATGGACCTCCTCGGAGCACAACGCGCAAAGATTGCAGCCGGGTGATGATGGCTGGATTCACGCCGCGGATTCGCCGCAGAAAACAGATTCGCCCAAGCCAGGAATGATCTATACCGTTTACCTTGAACCTCTGGCCACCGACGCGATTTTCGTTCCCGGCAAGGTCATTTCTCTGAAAGGAAATTTCACCGGCGAAAGTAGCAACTCATTCAGTGCGATTCGCCGCACTTATATTCTCCGGGATTCCACGGATACCCTGCTGAATCCTTTTCACAACTCATGGCCATCCGGTATTCGGGGTTTTCGCTCCTGCCCCCACTGAACGCCGCGAAACTCCGCGTCGCTTCGACGGAATATTCGCCGGATATCAGAGGAACGTACCTGCAGCTCCCCCCGCTGGACCCGCGCATCCCGGAACTTGCCAAACAGATCGTGAAAAACGCCCGCACTCCATTTGACAAGGCCCTGGTCATCGAAAGCTACTTGCGTAATCGTTACAGCTACACCTTGAATTTGACCGGGAAACCTGGGGACGATCCGCTCGCTCATTTTCTCTTCGAGACTCGCGCGGGCCACTGCGAATACTTTGCTTCGGCAATGACCATCATGCTGCGCACGCTCGGGATACCTGCGCGCGAAGTCAACGGTTTCCTGCCGGGCGAATACAACGACCTGGGCGGAGATTACATCGTCCGCGCAAGCGACGCGCACAGCTGGGTGGAGGTCTACTTCCCCGGCATGGACTGGCAAACATTCGATCCCACGCCGGCGAGTCCGGAAAACGAGGGCGGCTTCCTAACGCGCCTGGGGCAGTACGCCGACTGGATGGAGATCACCTGGAGCGAATGGGTAATCGGCTACGACTTCGCCCACCAAATGGTCCTGGCACAAAACCTGCAGCGAGACTCGCGGAATTGGAGCGAATCCGCGCGCGATTGGTTCGCGAACAAACAGCGCGCGGGCAAGAAATGGATGAAGTCCTGGCAGCTTCAGCGGGGCATGCTGGGCTATTTGCTGCCGATCGCGCTGGTACTTTTTCTGGTGGCCTTGCGTTTCAATCTTCTCGCCGAACTGATCCGCCGCGTCCGTCTCTTTCTTCAATTGCGCGGATCCATGGTGGTCCGCAGCGATCCACAGCTTGCCTCGCGGCTCTATGCGGAACTGCTACGAATGCTGGCGCGGCGCGGACTGATGCGAGATGTGTCGCAGACGCCATTCGAATTCGCGGCCGCCGTGGATTCGCCGAATCTCGCGCCCGCCGTCCGGGAATTCACGCAACTGTACGCTCACGCACGCTTTGGGGGCGCACCTTGCGAGACCATGCGCTTGCGCCAACTCCTTGACCACATTCGCGCGGCATTGCGTTCGCGCTGAAGACGGAATACTTCCTGCCTAGCACGGGCGCTCCGACCCGGTCGGAGCGCCCCTACAAACACCGGAACGAATGGCTCGTGTTATCATTGAGAATTGCGCAAAGGCACAAATTCATAGCCTATGACTAAGGTCGGATTCGTCAGCCTGGGATGCCCGAAGAACCTCGTGGACAGCGAGGTGATGATGGGTATTCTTGCGCGCGAAGGCTACGAGCTGACGCCGCGCGCCGATGAAGCCGAAATACTGGTCGTTAACACATGCAGCTTTATCGAGGCGGCGCAAAAAGAGTCGGTGGACGCCATTCTAGAAATGGCGGAGCACAAGAAATTCGGCGCGGCAAAAAAACTGATTGTGGCGGGCTGCCTGGTCGAGCGGTTTCGCGCGCAGATTCTGGAGCAGGTGCCGGAAGTGGACGCGGTCGTGGGCACCGGCGAAATCGAACGCATTATGGAAGCGGTGGAAGGCGATCTTCGCGTGCTTCCCGCGCAGCCGCCAGCGTTTCTCTATCACGATTTGACGCCGCGTATCATTACCACGCCGAAACATGCGGCGTACATCAAAATCGCGGAAGGCTGCGATCATCCCTGCACGTTTTGCATCATTCCGCAGCTTCGCGGCGCGTTTCGCAGCCGCCGAATCGAATCGGTGGTGCGCGAGACGGAAAATCTCGCAAGGGCCGGGGCGCGGGAAATCACGCTGATCGGGCAGGACACGACTTCTTACGGCGAAGATCTCGGCTTGCGCGACGGCCTCGCGCAACTCCTCGGAAAACTGGCGCAAACCGATGATTTGCTGTGGGTGCGATTTCTCTACGCTTATCCGAATCGCGTCACGCAGAAATTGCTGGACACCATCGCGGCGCATGCGCGGATCGCCAAGTACATGGACATGCCGCTGCAGCACGCCAGCCGCAACGTGCTGGCGCGCATGAAGCGCGGCTCGAACGGCGATGCGTTCTTGAAATTGCTGGAGCGCATTCGCGCGACCATTCCCGGGGTTTCGCTGCGCACGTCGTTCATCGTGGGTTTTCCGGGCGAGACGGAAGCCGATTTCGCGGAGCTGTGCGAATTCGTGAAGGCCGCGAAACTCGATTGGATGGGCGTGTTTGAATATTCCGACGTGGACAATGCGGGAAGCTACGCGCTGGACGAAAAAGTATATGCGGAAACGATCGGCGACCGCCGCAACCGCTTGATGGCCATTCAGAAGAAGATCTCGCGGGAGAATCTGCGCGCGAAGTATTTACGCGCAAAGCCGCGCGCGTCCAAGGATCGCACTTTCACGGCGCTGATCGAAGGCCCGTCGAAGGACAATCCTCTGGTCTGGGAAGCGCGCCTCGAGGGCATGGCTCCGGAAATCGATGGGAAGCTGTACCTCACCGACATTGAATTGCCCGGTGGAGAAGTCGCGGAAGCCGGCGATGTCGCCCGGGTTGAAATTACCAAGACGGACGCTTACGACCTGATCGGGCGAGTCGCCGAAATTCTGCCGCGGCCTGCGGCACGGGTCGGCATCGGCGCGGCGCCGATGCCGTCGGTTCCGGCGGCCGAAAAGCTCCATCGCATCACTACTGGGGCACCCCTCCGCGTCCTGGGCTGAGCTATACTCTTCCTTCGAAGATAACGATTCTTAGGACTCCGTATTCTCTGCGGTTTCTGTGCGCACTGTGTTGAACGATTTTGCACGGAGGACACTGAGTTCGCGGAGAAGAAAAGAACCGCGCTATGAAGCACAAATGCCCCATCTGCAAGGCGGAGACGGACTCTGCGGTCCACGCGGATTTCCCTTTCTGCAGCGAGCGCTGTCGGGATCGTGACTTAGGCAACTGGGCCAGCGAAAAATATGTGGTTTCCGAAGCGGTCTTCACTGAAGAGGAGATTGCTGAAGGCGAGGGGAACAACATCGTCCTTCATCTGGACAACGATTTGGATAGCCCAAATGACAACGAACACTAAGGCCACCGCCGCACCCGAGGCAGCGCGTAAGAAACCGCGGCTTGCGCTGGCGATCGCCACCGCTCTTGGCATCGGCTACTTACCCAAGGCGCCGGGCACTTTTGGCTCGCTCGTGGGAGTGGCAACGGCCTTCTTGTCGTCGGTCTTTTTCATGAGGCCTGCGTCCGTTAGGGCTTTATTCTCGTTTCACCCCGACTACGATGCCGTTTTAAGAAATGAACTTTTCCCTCTGCCTGGCAGCGATATTCACAATGCAATGCTGGCCTGGCCCATATTCAGTGCGCTGGGTCTGCTTCTCATCCTCGGGGGGATCGGAGTATGGAGCGCTACGCGAGCGGCAGCCTACTCGGGAATCCAGGATCCTCAGTTCGTCGTCATTGATGAAGTCGCGGGACAGCACCTGGCCCTGTTGCTGCCGCTGATTCCGATTGCGTTGCCGCACCTGACCGCGCACATGGACCTCTCCGTTTTCGCAATTTTCTTCGCGTTAAGCCTGGTGAATTGGAAATATCTTTTGCTCGGTTTTATACTTTTTCGGATGTTCGACATCTGGAAGCCGTGGCCCATCCGCCGGCTGGAAAAACTGCCGGGGGGCTGGGGAATCATGGCCGATGACTGGATGGCGGGCATCTACGCTGCAATTCTGCTGCGTGTAGCGTTACACTTTGGGCTGCTCACGTTTCACATTGGCTGGGTATGAAATTCGGGTTCGGCTCGTCGCCAGAAAAAAACGGCATTCCGCACATTGAGAGAGTTGCGCCCGGCGCGGCCATTCCTGGCGGCGAGATGACGATTCATGGGCGCGGCTTCGCTTCGCGCGTACAGCCGCGTCCGGTGGTGCGCTTTGGCGAAGCCGAAGCCAGCATCGCGCTCGCCAGCGAGAATCGTCTGGTGGCGCGCGTTCCGGAGGGCGCGAGCGGCGGAGTCGTGCGCGTGGCCATGGCCGGGCACGAAAGCCCGCCACATCCCGTGCACATCGGACTGCAAATCGCGGACAACCTTCATCCCGTGGCGAATCCCGCGGTCGATTTGGACGGCAACATTTACGTCACGTTTTCCGGCCCGCGCGGCCAGCGTGTTCCCGTTTCGCTCTACAAGATCACGGCGAATTACAGCGTGAAGCCGTTTATCACTTCGCTGATGAATCCCAGCGGCCTGGCGCTCGATCGCATGGGCAATCTCTTCGTTTCCTGCCGCAACGACGGCACCATCCACCGCGTCACGCCCGAGGGCCGCGCCGAGATGTGGATCGAAGGCATGGGTGTCGCCACGGGCATCGCGTTCGATCCCACCGGCAATCTGTACGTCGGCGACCGCAGCGGCACGGTTTTCAAAATCAGCCCGAGCCGCGAGATCTTCGTCTTTGCCACGCTGGAGCCTTCCATCGCCGCGTATCACCTGGCGTTTCATCCCAGCGGAGATTTGTACGTTTCCGGGCCGACGACCTCCAGCTTTGACCGCATCCACCGAATCACGCAAGGCGGCGAGGTGAGCGTTTTTTT
The DNA here is from genome assembly GCA_041496565.1 of Terriglobia bacterium. Taxonomy (GTDB): domain Bacteria; phylum Acidobacteriota; class Terriglobia; order Acidiferrales; family UBA7541; genus JBGPTK01. The sequence goes on from JBGQEW010000054.1 coordinate 9,658, forward strand.
CCGCGGACTCGGCCGGCCGCAGGGGATCGCTTTGGATCGCGACGGAAATCTTTATGTGGCGGCTTCTTACGCCGGACGGCGCGGCATTGTGCGGATCACACCGCAGGCTCAGGCCGAGATTGTCCTCAGCGGCTCCGGGATTGTGGGCATGGCGCTGCAGCCCTCCGGCCGCGCGATTCTTGCCACCACGGACGCCCTCTTCACGCTCGATTGGGACGTCCGTGGCTTGCCATTGATCGGATAATTGAAGAGATGAAAGCGGAAATCATCGCGGTTGGTTCGGAACTGCTTACTCCGGACCGCATGGATACGAACTCGCTCTTCCTGACCGAAGAGCTGAACAAGCTCGGCATCGAGGTGGTGCGCAAATCGATCGTGGGGGACAATCGCGATTATTTGAGCGCCGCGTTCAAGGAAGCGCTGGAACGCGTCGAATTGGTCATCGCGTCGGGCGGGCTGGGTCCCACGGAAGACGATCTGACGCGCGAAACCGTCGCGGAACTTCTGGGCCGCAAGCTGAACCTCAACAACGAAATCTTGCGCTACATCGAAGGGCGCTTCCGGCAGCTTGGCCGGGAGATGCCGGCGGTGAACGTACGCCAGGCGATGGTGCCGGAAGGCGCGGAAGTTCTCGAGAATCCGCGCGGCTCGGCGCCCGGACTGTGGATCGAAGACGCGGGGCGCTGCATCGCGCTGCTGCCCGGCCCACCGCGCGAATTGAAGCCCATGTACCAAGAGCAGGTTTTGCCGCGGCTGCAGCGGCGCAGCTCGAACGTTCGAATGTTTCACCGGGAATTGCGCGTCGCGGGCATGGGAGAATCGAGCGTCGAGCAGCGCATCAAGCCCATTTACACGCGTTATGCCGACGTGAACACCACGATTCTCGCCGCGCCCGGCGAGATTCAAATCCATTTGCGGTTGTGGACCGACGACGCGGCGCACGCGCAAAAAACGCTGGATGAAATCGTGCAGGGATTCGAGATCGCGCTGAGCGACCGCATCTTTTCGAAAGACGGTTCCTCGCTGGAGGAAGTGGTGGCGGGACTACTGACGAGGAACAACTCCACTATCTCCGCCGCGGAAAGCTGCACCGGCGGCTTGCTGGCGCAGCGGCTGACGAGCATTGCTGGCAGCTCGTCGTATTTCTTGGGCGGCGTGGTGAGCTACAGCAACGAGCGAAAGACGGCGTGGGCGGATGTCCCGCCGGAACTGATCCAAGCCAAAGGGGCGGTCAGCAGCGAAGTGGCAATCGCGCTGGCCGAAGGCATTCGCCGGCACGTCGGGAGCACCCTGGGCGTGGGCATCACCGGCATCGCAGGTCCGAGCGGCGGCAGCGATGAAAAGCCCGTGGGCACGGTGCACATCGCGCTGTCGCACGCCGGTGGCGTCAAAGAACGCGGGGTGCTCTTCCCGGGCGATCGCGAAACCATCCGCTGGCATGCCTCGCAAATGGCGCTCGATCTGGTGCGCATCCATTTCCTCTACAACGGCGGGGAGCCACCGGCACGCAGTGCCAAAAGGTCTTGAGCTCCGATGCGCATGTTCGTCGCGCTGGAGATTCCGTCCGCGGTGCGAGAAAATCTCGCGGAGTTGTTGAAATACCTTCGCGCGTTCTCGCCGCAAACTCGCTGGGTGCGTGCGGAGAATCTTCACGTTACGCTCAAATTCATCGGTGAAGTGCCCGAGGCAAATCTTGCAGACATTCGGGGCGCTCTTATGGGCGCACGCTCCGATGAAGCTGTCACGCTCGATTTTCGCGGACTCGGTTTTTTCCCCAACGAAAAACATCCTCACGTTTTCTGGGCCGGCATCGCGGCCTCGGCGAACCTGAAAACTCTGGCGGCCGATATCGACAAAGCCACGGAAAAACTTGGCATCCCGCGGGAACAGCGGCCTTTTTCGCCGCATCTGACGCTCGCGCGGTTCGAGCCTCGCGAGCTGACGGAAAGACTTCGCGCCGCCATCCGGGAAAACGCGGCGCGCGATTTTGGTTCCCTCCACACCAGTCAATTTCATCTGATCGAAAGCAAGCTAAAACCGTCCGGCGCGGAGTACACTACGCTCGAAAGTTTTCCGTTCGCGGCGGCGGAGGCCTGAACGCGCATGTTCTCAGTGTGGATTTCGGCCACTTTTCTTGCGATACCATTCGCGGCTTATCTTCTTGGCTCGATTCCCTTCGGACTGCTCCTCGCAAAACTATTTGGCGGCGGGGACGTGCGCAAAGCCGGCAGCGGCAACATCGGCGCGACCAACGTCGCCCGTGTCGCCGGACCTCTCGCGGGAATCCTCACGTTGGTTTTCGATACCGCGAAGGGCGCGGCAGCCGTCTGGCTCGCCGGCCGTGTCACCGACGAAAGCGCCACCTGGATGGCCATCGCCGCTTTCGCGGTACTTCTCGGACACTGCTTCCCGGTATGGCTAAAGTTCAAAGGTGGCAAAGGCGTAGCCACCGCGCTCGGCGTGTTCCTTGCCCTGTGCCCGCTGGCAGCGGTCAGCGCGCTGCTGCTCTTTATTCTTTGTGTGGCCTATTGGCGCTATGTTTCGCTGGGCTCTGTCGCGGCGGCCGCGGCCATGCCGCTGCTCATCTATTTTCTGTGGGCGCCGCATCATGCGCCACCCATCATCATCAATGTAGGGACGCTGGCCATCGCTCTGCTCGTTATTTACAAGCATGACGGCAACCTGCAGCGCCTCGTCGAAGGCACCGAACCGCGCTTTTCCTTTGGCAAGAAGAAGGATGCGGAATGACGAAGATCGCCATTCTCGGCGCGGGAGGCTGGGGCACGGCGCTGGCGATCGTGCTTTCGCGCAGCCGCAAGCCGCACGAAATTTCGCTTTGGGTGCACGATGCCGAGCGCGCGGAATCGATCGGCCGCGAGCGTGAAAATAAAACGTATCTTCCCGGCGCGAAATTGCCGGAGAGCGTTGGAGTTCATCGTGAATTGGAAGCCACGCTTTCTGGAGCGCAGGTCATCGTCGGCGCCGTGCCCTCCGCACATGCTCGCGCCGTTTATGCTGCCGCACTTCCGTTTGTCACCGCCGGCGCGAATTTCGTCAGCGCCAGCAAGGGTCTTGAGCCATCAACGCACCTGCGGATGAGCGAAGTGATCGCACAGGTCGTCACGCCGAAATTTACGCCGCGCATCGCCGTGATTTCCGGGCCCTCGTTCGCCCTGGAGGCCGCTCGCGGCGAACCCACGGCCGTCGTTCTGGCTTCGCGGGATGCGGCACTCGCCGCCGAGCTGCAGGAAGAATTTGCCGGCCCAAACTTTCGTCTCTATACCAATGACGACGTTCTGGGCGTGGAACTCGCTGGCGCGATGAAAAACGTGATGGCCATTGCTACAGGCGCCTGCCAGGGGCTGGGGCTCGGCTCGAACGCCCTGGCGGCGCTAATCACGCGCGGCTTGGCGGAAATGGCGCGTTTGGCCGTGGCGCTGGGAGCGCGGCCGGAAACGCTCAGCGGTCTGGCAGGATTAGGCGATTTGGTTCTCACCTGCACGGGCTCGCTCAGCCGCAATCGCTTTGTGGGGATCGAGCTCGGCAAAGGACGACCTCTCCGCGAAATCATGGCGAATATGCGCATGGTTGCCGAGGGCGTGAATACCGCTGCGCCGTTGCTGGCGCTGGCCCGCGAACATCAGATCGAGATGCCGATCACCGAGCAGGTGGACGCCATCCTGCACGCAGGCAAGTCTCCCAAGGACGCAATTCGGGACATCATGGAGCGGCCTTTGAAGCGAGAGTAAGCGCGGGGCGCAACTTTCAGTCGTCAGTTTTCAGTTCTAAGTTGTTAGTTTTAAGTTGTTAGTGAAAAGCCGCGGGATTGGGCTTAACGCTCTCTGTTTAGTGACGCCTATTGAACGGTAGCTGTCGCCGTTCAATCCGGGATTGTCCGCTTTTTCAGCCTCTAGTACTAAAGTCCCAGTTGCATATGCGCGACGCGGGGCGCGACCTGACCGCCTAAGTCCCCCAGGTTCTCCTAGAATGAATAGTCGAGATGCCGCTGGATGCGAAAGCTCGCTGGGAACGTGTGCGCGCCGGGCGCGTGCGCATCCTTTGGCTCGTGCTGGGTGCGCTCTTGCTGGTCAGCGCGCTTCCCATTGGTCTGTACCACCGCCAGGTATTGCAGCTTAGCCAGGACAAGCTAGTGGATACCGAGCGCGTCCAGCAAACCGAACTGACGCGGTCGCTGGCGCAGGAAATTCAGCTATTCGAATCCAACCTGACGCAACAGCTCCTGAGCGAGCGCCAAATTCTCGCGCTCACGGGCCTCATCGACAACGTCGAAGATCCGGCGGCAGAACCCAAGGTCACTCGCCTGCTGGAAGATTTTGTCGAGAGCAATCGCAACACGTTCATCTATCTGACCGCCGTGGGCAAGACCGGCAAGGGTACCACCGCGTCGCAGGGAAATTTCCGGGCGGAGCAAGATCCTTTCGTCGCAAAGGCCTTGCGGCGCGCGTTTGAGACCTGCCAGCAGTCGCAGGTCCCGAAGTACCGCAGCGATCCGATTGCGTTGGCGACGGAAAACCGGCCGGCGTTCGTCGTCGCCGTTCCTTTGAAGGATGTGAACGAAAACTTTACGGGGATGCTCGCGGCGGTGGTTTCCCTGGATCCCATCGTTCACCGCCTGCAGGATGCCAGCGTGCGGGGGCGCACCGTTTTTCTAGTGGACCACAACGGCCGCCTCGTGGCGCACTGGGACACAAAAAACTTCGTTCCAGGCGCGGACGTCAGCGCCAATTCGCTGGTCGCGCAGGTGAAGGCGCTGCCGCAGGAGCTGCGCAGCACAGAAACGGTTCGCTTTTCCGAAAAAGGTAAGAAACATCCGGTCGAGATGATCGGAACTTACAGCACTTTTCCTGAAGTGAATTGGGCGGTCATTGCGCAGCGGAGTCTCGATGAAGCACAGACCGACACCGGAGTCACCGAGCTGAACCGGCAGGCGCTGGCGTTCGTCACCGTCGTCATTCTGGCCGCTATTCTCGTCGGTTATTTCTTTGCGGTGGGCATCAGCGAGCCCATCCGCGGGCTGGCGGCCTCCACACGCGCGATCAGCCGAGGCGAATTCCATCAACGCTCCCCCGTCCGCGGCGCTTCGGAGATCAGCGAGCTCGCTGAAAACTTCAACAAGATGGCCGGCGACATCGAGGAATACATCGAGCGCCTGAAGGAAGCCGCCGAGGAAAACCGCGAGCTGTTCATCGGATCGATCCGCATGCTTGCGGCGGCCATCGACGAAAAGGATCCGTACACGCGCGGTCACTCCGGCCGCGTGGCGAAGTATTCGACGCTGATCGGCCATGAACTGGGGCTGGGCACGGAAGAGATGGACAAGCTGCGCATTGCGGCGTTGCTGCACGACGTCGGAAAAATCGGCGTCGAAGACCGCGTGCTGAAAAAGCCCGGTTCGCTGACGCCCGAAGAATTCGGCTTGATGAAGCAGCACACCGTGAAAGGCGCGAACATCATGCGCCCGGTTTCGCAACTGAAGGAAATGCTCCCGGGCATCGAGCTGCACCACGAACATATGGACGGCCGCGGCTATCCGTACGGCCTGCAGGGCCAACAGATTCCGCTCATGGCCCGCATCATTGGCGTGGCCGACACTCTCGATGCGATGACGACCAACCGCCCCTACCAGACGGCGATGGAACTGGACTACGCGATGAACCGCATTCGGGCGCTGACCGGATCCAAATTTGATGCGGTGGTCGTGACCGCCCTCGAATCCGCCGTCAACGCCGGCAAGCTCCGCCTTAGCGCCGTCGAAGTGCACGTTTAACTCGAATCCTGCGGAATTTGACGAAAGGAGTGATACTGCACATGATTACTTTCACTAGGTTTCTGACTATTGTCGGATTGGCAGTTGTGTTTGTCACTCCGGCGCTCGCGGACGACCTGGCTAATACGTTCGAGGAAGCCGCCGCACGTGGGGAGGCACAAAAACGTGCGGCCTCGACCAAGAACTACTTCACAAACACACTGATGCCCTACTACGGCCAGAAGTACGCACCCGTTCTTCAGTCTTGCTTCGCAACGGTTCCCAAGCCGGACAACAGCCGCTTTTCTTTTGTAGCGGCGATCGGAGCCGACGGACGAATCGCGCG
>JBGQEW010000055.1:0-15554 GCA_041496565.1 Terriglobia bacterium
GAACTTTCGCGAGTCAGCGCGGAAGATTTCGTGCGAGAAATATTGGTGGACGGATTGCACGCCCGCTTGGTGCTGGTGGGCGGCAATTTTCGCTTCGGTCATCGCCATGCGGGGGATACACGGCTGCTGACCGAGCTTGGCCGGCAGAATTCGTTCGCGGTCGAAAACATTGCACCGGTCGAAATCCACGGCACGGTCGTTTCGAGCAGCGGCATCCGGCAGGCGGTCCGAGACGGCCGAATGTCACGCGCGGGGCGATGGCTGGGCCGGGCGTTTTCACTGACAGGTGCGATCCGGGCGGGCACCGGACAGGGCCGGCATCTGGTCGTGCCGACGCTCAACCTCGAGACCGGTCAGGAACTGCTGCCGCGCACGGGCGTGTATGCCACGGAGACGAGCCTCGGCGGTCGCGAATATCGCAGCGTCACAAATGTCGGTTTCCGGCCCACGTTCGACGGAAGACGCCTCACGATCGAGAGCCACCTCTTCAATTTTTCGCAAGAACTTTCTTCGGGGCCGATGGAAGTGCGTTTTTGCACGCGGCTGCGCGAGGAACAGAAATTCCCCAGTGTTGACGCCCTCCGCGCACAAGTCTTGCGCGACATTGTCCGCGCACAGAATTTCTTCCGCCGACGGGACCGCCGCCCCACGCGTCAAACCGTCCAATCCCCGTGAGCACCGCCGCAGGCCGACTCAAGGCGATCCCTACACTCGCCAATTAGAAATGAATCGGAAGGAATTTGGACCCGCCCTTCGACAATAACAGTGAAGGATTCCAGGGCAGATTACTTCGACTGGCAGTCTTCGCAGCAGCCGCCGATTTCGGTACGGGCCATGGAGATCTTAATACCGCAATCGCGTTCAATCTGCTTCTTGAGCTGTTCGTAGAGGCGGCTTTCGAACTCGCGCACTTTGCCGCAGCGGAAGCAGGCGACGTGGATGTGATCGCGCGGGGCGCGGCTTTCATAGAAATGACGGTGCCCGCGCAAATGGAGCAAGTCGAGCTCGTCAATCAGGCCCTGGCGTTTCAGAAGATCGAGCGTCCGATAGACGGTGACGCGGTCGACTCGCGGATCAATGTTCTGCGCCTGCGCGAGAATCTCCCCCGCATCAAGATGCCGCGTGGCGGTCTCCATGACTTGCAAGAGCACGCGGCGCTGGCGCGTCAGTCGAATGCCTCGCGCCGAAAGCTGCTGCTGCAGGCGCCCGGGCCGGCGATGGACATTGATTCTTTCGCCGCTCGAAACGCGATGGCCGGGAGTGGAGGACATTGCCATTCTAGTGTTTCGGCAAGAGCCGGATCACATCGAAATAGGTTACGAACCCGATGACCCCGAGCAAAAATACCAAGCCTACTTGGACGAATCGTTCCTTCACCTTGAGGCTCAGGTCGCGGCGCATCACGCCCTCCATCCCGAGCATGAGGATGTGGCCGCCGTCAAGAATCGGAATCGGAAGGAGATTCAGAATTCCCAGGTTCAGGCTGATCACGGCCATCAAATTGATGAAGTCCATCGCGCCGCGGCGCGCCGCCTGCCCCGACTCGCGCATGATTCCCACCGGCCCCTCGAGCTGGCGGAGCGAGATGCGGCCCTGGAACAAGCCCGCGAGCACGCCAAAAATCTGCGCCGAGAGACGGCCGATGAAGCCCACCGCGCGCTGGGCCGATTCGGCGACGGGAAAGGAGCGGCGAACCGTGGGACCTGCGAGCAGGCTTCCGATGTACCACCGCGCCAGGCCGTCACCCGGATCCCCGTAGGCGGGATGAATTTCCAAAGACAACGGCTTCCCTTCCCGGCGAATTTGCAACTCGAGAAGTCTGCCATCCGAGTGGCGAATCTGCCAGGTGAAAGCAAACGAGCTGATGATGGGCTGTCCGTTGAAAGCAAGGATTTCGTCACCTGGTCTGAGGCCTGCTTTGTCGGCGGGCGAACCCGGACTGACGACGGCGACGACGGCGGTGTCACTCGGGTAACCGATGAGCGTGAATTCGTCCGGAGGCGTGGCGCTGGGAGGATTGACCGTAACAGGCACGCTACGCCCACTTCGCTCGATTACGAGGGCAACAGGCTTGCCCGGCGCAGCTTCCGCCACCTGCCCGAGCGCGTCATCCCACTTCGTCACTTTGGTGCCGTTGACTTCCATAATTCGATCACCGGGCTGAATCCCTGCCTGGGCCGCCGGAGTGTCCGGCATCACCACGGCAACCTGAGCCGGATGGCCCATGAAGGCCGGCTGGGGAACGCCAACTTTGAAAAGAAAGAACATCAGGAGAGTCGCCAGGAGCACATTCATCGTGGGCCCGGCAACGGCGATCAGAGCGCGCTGCCAGCGAGGTTTCGAGAGGAACTCATCGTCTGCGCCGGAGCGCTCCTCCACCGGATTGTCGCCCGCCATCTTCACCCAGCCACCGAAGGGGAGCGCACTCAGACGGTAGTCGGTCGTTCCACGCTTCCAGCCCCACACTCGGGGGCCGAAGCCGATCGAGAAGACGTTCACGCGCACGCCACAAAGGCGGGCAACGACAAAGTGGCCCCACTCGTGGACCAGGATCATGATTCCCAGACTCACGATCGCAGCAATAAATATGAACAAGTTGGCTTGGATCTTATCCATTTTCACCTACGGTCTGTTCAAGTCTCGATTTTTTTTCGACCTCTTCACGCGCCAGCCGTCGAGCTTCCCTGTCGGCGGCCAGAACGTCGTCCATGCCGGCGAACGCGACTCGTGGCATCCGCTCCAGCACCGCTTCGATCACCGCCGCAATCCCCGGGAACGGCAACCGCCCGTCGAGGAAAGCGGCAACTGCCACTTCGTCCGCTGCATTCAGGGCGCACGGCAATGCCCCGCCCTTTCGCGCGGCCTCGCGTGCGAGGCGCAGGCAGGGAAACTTCCTCACGGGCACCTGGGCGAACTCCAGCTTGCGCAGCCGTGACCAATCTAAGGCGCACTCGTTCGACGAAACCCGCTCTGGATAGGTTAGCGCATATTGGATGGGCATGCGCATATCCGTTGGGCCAAGCTGTGCCAATATTGAACCATCCACAAACTCAACCATGGAATGCACCGTGGATTGCGGGTGAACCACCACATCAATCTGATCGAGCTCCATGCCGAACAGCCAGTGCGCCTCGATCACCTCGAAGCCTTTGTTCATCAGGGTGGCGGAATCGATGGTGATCCGTTTCCCCATCCTCCAATTTGGATGCGCCAAGGCCTGTTCGGGAGTCACGTCGCGCATCTTGCCCGCCGGAGTCTTGCGGAAGGGGCCGCCCGAGGCGGTGAGCACGAGCCGCTTAATTTCGCGGCGCTCCCCGGCGCGGAGACACTGATGAATCGCATTGTGCTCGCTATCCACGGGGAGCAGAGCCACATTCTTCAGCTTCGCCGCACGGGTAACGATTTCGCCCGCCGCGACGAGCACTTCCTTGTTCGCGAGGGCAATCGTCTTACCCAGCTTGACTGCGGCGTAGGTCGCCGGCAATCCGACAACGCCCACGGCCGCTGACACAACGATGTGCGACTCGGGATGCGTGGCCACGCGCTCCATCCCTTCGCTGCCGAAGAGAATTTCCGGCATGGGATTGAGGTTGGCCGCGCGAAGCCGCTCAGACAATTCCTTGGCGCCCGGCTCGGTGCCCATGGAGACGATCTTGGGGCGATGGCGCAAGGCCTGCTCCGCGGCCAGTGCTACGTTCGAGCCCGCGGCAATCGCAGCGACCGTGAACTGACCGGGTAGCGATTCGACAACGCCCAGGCATTGGCGCCCGATCGAGCCAGTCGAACCCAAGATGGAAATGCTTCTCACGTTATCCATGACCTCGCCAGGACCACCAACCAACATAACACCACACGACAGGAGCGGCAAAGATGAGGCTGTCGATGCGGTCGAGCATGCCGCCGTGGCCGGGGAGGAGCACACCCGAATCCTTCACGCCGGCGCTGCGCTTGTAGGCAGACTCGAACAGGTCGCCCACTTGCCCCGCGACGTTCGCGAGCACCGCCACAATCAGCATGACGGAGAGGTCTGTTCCCATCCAACGCGCAAACGCAACCGCGACGAACAGCCCCGCGAGGAGGTTTGCTGCCGCGCCCTCCCAAGTCTTCTTCGGGCTCAGCGATGGCGCCATCGGCACCCGGCCGAATGAGCGGCCGACGAAGTAAGCGAGCGTATCGCCCGCCCAGACGATTGCCAGGGCGAATAAGACGAGCTGCTTGCCAACGCGTTCGGTGGCGTCGAGACGCACCAAGTAACTGAACGGCAGCGCTACGAACAGCAATCCAGCGGCGCTCACCGCCGCCGAAGGAAAGATCTCTGCGATGGGCCGCCGCGTGGCGAGGCCGATCGCCGCGATCCCCGCGGCGAAAATCAAGATAACGCCCTCGACGGGAAGATTTACGGCGCCAACGCTTCGCACGATGTCGAGTCCGTAGCCGAGCGGATGCGTTTCCACCTGCCCCGCACCCCACTGCGCGTACAAGAGCAGGAGGCCGCAAACCGTGGTCCAGCGCCAGTAGCCGGGCAGGCCCGCTTGCGCTCCCAGACGAAAAAATTCGTACAGCGCGGGCAAGAGCACGAGCGCGGAGAGCGCGGCAACGATCGCCGGCGTTCCGTACCACACAATTCCGACCACAATGGGGATCAGCACAAGCGCGGTGAGCACACGCGAAGCCGTCATGGGGTTCTCCCGAAAGCTAGGACCGCAGGTAAAGGGACGCCTCGGCCCTTACGGCGGCTTCGAAAAGACCGATTGCGCGTGTGCAGGGTGGAAGAGAACAATTTGCCTCAGTTTGACGCGCTGCTAACGCGGGCGCGCGATGATCCCAACCCGCCGTAACGCCGCTCGCGCTTCTGATAGTCCACCAACGCCTCGAGCAAGCGCGTGCGGCCAAAATCCGGCCACAAGGTCTCGGTAACGTAGATTTCGGCGTAGGCAATCTGCCAGAGCAGGAAATTACTCACGCGCATTTCTCCGCTGGTGCGGATCAGCAAGTCCGGATCGGGCAGCCCAGCGGTGTAGAGGTGGTTCGAGACCGTCTGCTCATCCACATTGAACGCAGCTAGACCGTTGTGGCGCACGCGGTCCAGAATGGAATTGAAAGCATCCACCAGCTCGGCGCGTCCGCCGTAATTGAGCGCCACAACGAGCTTCATCCCCGTATTCTTCGCCGTCAGACGCATGCCTCGGTCGATATCGTTCTGCACCGCTTTCGGCAGTTGCGACGAACGTCCGATCACGAGGAGCCGGATATTGTTTTTGTGGATCACCGGCAGCTCGCGCCGCAGATATTCGCGCAGCAGGCGCATGAGAAAGGCGATTTCGGCTTGTGGGCGGCGCCAATTCTCCAGGGAAAACGCGTACAGAGTGAGCGCCTGGACCTTCAGCCGCGCGCACGTCTCGATGATCTCGCGCGCCCTCTTCACGCCAGCGCGATGGCCCGCCACGCGCGGCAGATGCCGCCGCTCGGCCCAGCGGCCATTGCCGTCCATGATGACGGCCAGATGCTCCGGCAGGCGCTTCAGGTCGAGTTGTTCGAGCAGGCGCGCTTCCTCGGGGCCGGCGGGTTTCAGCAATTCAATGGCTTTCACTCGGTTCTACTCGGAGGCGGTCACCTGCAGAAAACTAACACAGCCGGGAAGGGCGCGCAACCGCGCCGGTGGGTTCAGACGGCGACGTCACCACAACAGCGCGCCCGTTCCGAACACCGTGCCCGGACTGAACAAGACCGCGTAGACAACTCCGAGCGTCAGGGCGATCATCGCGAGGCTCGTGACCCAGGCGACGGCGTTGAGCGTTCGGCTGTTCGTGTGCTGCCCCATCAGGTCCTGCCGGTTTACCAGCAAGAGGATGAAAATCAGGACGACCGGAAGCCAGAAGCCGTTGGCTACCTGGGAGAGAACCAGGATTTTCAGAAGCGGCGCTTTAGGTATCAAGATGAAACCCGCTCCGGCGACGATCAGACCGGTATACAGTCCGTAGAAAATGGGCGCCTCGCCCACTTTGCGATCGATGCCCGATTCGAATCCCAGACCTTCGCAGATGACGTGCGCGGTAGAAAGCGGAAGAATCGATGCTGCGAACAACGAGGCGTTGAGCAGGCCGAACGCGAACAGTCCCGCCGCGAACCGGCCGGCGATCGGCTTGAGGGCTTGCGCCGCTTCCGCAGCGTCGGTGATCCGAGTGCCGGTGGCGTGCAGCGTCGCGGCGGTGCAGACAATAATGAAGAACACAATCGCCATGCAACTGATGCAGCCAACCAGCACGTCGGTGCGGGCGTGTTTGTATTGTTTCGGCCCCACACGCTTTTCAACGAACCCCGCCTGCAAGTAAAAGAACTGCCAGGGAGCAATCGTGGTTCCGACGAGCGCCGTCAACATGACCAGGTACCCTTTATCGAAATGGAATTGCGGGAGGACCATTTGCTTGGCCGCGAAGAGCCAATCCGGTGACGGTTTCGCGAGAAATGCAGAGACCACATAGGTGATATAGAACGCGCACGCGACCAGAAAAATTTTCTCCACCTGGCGATTAGTTCCGCGCACCACGAGAGCCCAGACCAAGATCGCCGCGATGGGCACCGAGATGTACTTGCTGATGCCGAAAATTCCCATCGCGGCTGCCACCCCGGCGAATTCCGCGACGGTGTTGCCTAGGTCCACCACCAGAGCCGCAAGCATCACGAAGAAAGTGGAGCGAAAGCCAAATTCCTCTCGAATCAAGTCAGCGAGGCCCTTCCCGGTGACGACGCCCATCCGCGCGCACATTTCCTCGCTGACGTAGAGGGCGATGGTCATGGGGATCAGCGCCCACAGCAGCGTGTAGCCAAACTGAGCGCCGGCGACCGAATAGGTAGTGATTCCACCGGCGTCGTTGTCCACGTTGGACGTGATCACGCCAGGCCCCACCACGGCAAGGAATAGCGCGACGCGCCGCTGCCAAGGGCGAATTCGCCGGCGCGCGAGTTTGAGGCGCTCGCGCCAGGCCGAAGGCACATTCGAGGATGGGTTCCAGTTCATAGTTTCGCGCGCAAGCGGCTGACCACGTCGTCCACGGTGATGGCGCCGATCGGATGGCCTTCCTGGTTCACCACCGCCATGCTGCGGAGATTGTATTTGTCGAAGATTTCAAACACTTCCTTGTCTTCGACGCCCGTGCCGACCGAGACCGGGGCCTCGATCGCGAGCTCGCTCATCCGTTGCTCGATTCCCGCGAGCAGCAGCTTGGCAATCGGGACGGTGCCTGCCAGCGCGGCTTCGCGATCGATCAGGAAAACGGTGTCAAGTTGCTCGAGCGGAATTTCGTGATAGCGGATGTAGTCGAGAACCTCGCCGCGGGTGGCGTCTTCGGCCACGACGACGAGCTCCGTCGTCATCATTCCGCCGGCGGTGTTCTCGTCGAATTTGAGCAGCTCCCGAACATCCTGAGCGCCCTCACGGGGCATCCCCTGCAACAGGTCCCGCGACATTTCCGGAGAGAGTTTAGATAGCAAGTCCGCAGCTTCGTCCGGCGGCATCTCTTCCAGGATACCGGCGGCTTTCCCCGGGTCCAGCTTCTCGACAATCTGCGTTTGCAGGCGCTTGTCGAGTTCCGCGAGCGCTTCGGCCGCGGTTTCCTCATCGACCGAATTAATGATGGATTGCCGCTGGTCGGGCGAGAGTTCTTCCATGATGTCGGCCAAATCGGCCGGATGAAGTTTTTCGAGCCGCTTGGACGTCAGTCGAAGTTTGACCCGTCGCTTCGGATCGGGCTCGAGCAGGTTCACGAATTCCCAGCGAATTACACGCGTCGGCAGCTTTTCCTGGATTCGGCTGATCGCCGATGGCGAGACGATGCCCTGAAGCAGCCTGCGCACCGCGCCCGGCAGGCCGACGTCCACTTGCGTGACGCGAAGCTCGACCGTGCCGTTGGTGCGCTGTTCGGTCATGTCCACATCGTTGATGCGGACCACTTTCCGCCCACGCGTGTCGATAATTTGCTGGTCGAGCAGGTCCTTGCGCACGGCCAGCCAGGCTTCGTTGGGATGATAGAGCTCCAGCGCCGATTCATCAGTCGTCAGCTTGATCGTGCCCGGGGCAACGAAGCCAACCTGATCGTAGCGGGCAACCAGCGGGCGATATTGCCCCCGTCCCAGCAGGAACCGTGCGACCCGGTTCGGCTGATCCGCAGGCTCGATGAACATTTCCTTCACCCGACCAACAAAATTGCCGTAGGTGTCGTACGTTTCCGCTCCAAGCAGTTCTGTGGCATGCAACATCGCCACCTCCATAGGAGGCTTTGCAGGCCCGTCGAACCCGCTTGGCCCCCAAAAATAAAAATACCCGCGGCCGGCGCCATATCCGACCACGGGTGGAATCTCTGCCCACAGACCTACCCCTGGCCGGTTCGTGCCTCCGTGCCCCTCGGGCCCGCCGGCGGACTGCCGGCGGCCCCTTTCATAGCCCAGCTCAACCCCATCCGGAGCTTCGGGCGTGATCCGGATAGGCTCGGACTACCCGGTTCCAAATTGGGTGAAAGCTCCATCGCGATGCGCCAATATTCTCGCTTGCACTCCGATTCACTAGTTAAGGGCAGATGAAAACTTTGTCAAGGAAAGACTGGAGGATTTCGCAATTATTTCTCGATGAGACGCCCGAAAGAGCATATCGGAGGGTCGGCGGCCTTGCTTGCGGCAATCGTCGCGGTAGAGCACCCAGTAATTCGTCGCAAGATAGTCTTCCGGGCCATAACCGAGCAGGCGCGCGGCGCGGTCGATGGCCCGCCGGGGTCCTTCGAGCTCGAGGAAGACGCCGATCGGGGTCTCGTCCACGTCGACGTGCAATGCCGGTAAGCCCCGGAGGCGATAGGTGGTGCGGAGTTTTTCGTAGCGGAACCACGGCCGCAGACCCAGTCCGGCAAAAATGGGAGGCAGTCGAAGCGGATCCGACTGCACGACTTCCGTCTCTTCGAGCACTTTGTATCGGGATTCCCTTTTGGAACTTGGCCTAGTTGGAGCCTTGTACGTCAGTAGCCCACGAAACCCCTGGCCACGACTAGTGATGATCCGTTTTTTGCCGCGTCTCATTGCGCCAGGGCCGCCGCAGGGTGCTTCGAGGCGCAGCCGAAACAGCCGTCCAGTTTTCTTCAGCAGCTTTTCCCGAGTGTCGAAGAGAATGTTGTGCTCGAAGACGCAACGAAGCCGCCGCGCCTTGAGTCGGACGAGTTTCCGCAACAGCCCGTGCAGGTTCTCGACCCGCAGCTTGATTTCGATTTCGTGGCTCGTCCGCGGCTTCATCGTCGCAAACAATAGCATCTCGCGCCGGATTCGCCCACGGGCCAGGCGCAAATCCTCTGCGGCCGGGGCAAGCCTGAATCTGCGTCACGCGGCTCGACAGAATCGCACGCCGCGGGGTATAAACCTGAGGAACCCTTACGGAGCTCCCTTTGAACGCCACCCGCGGCGAGCAGAGACTCCGCGATCAAATTCGATGACGGAACCGACGACACCCTTGATGCTCCAGTATCACTCGATCAAGAAGCAGTACCCGAGCGCCCTGCTCCTGTTCCGTCTGGGCGATTTTTACGAGCTGTTCTACGAAGACGCGCTGGTGGCTTCACGGGAATTGCAAATCACGCTCACGGCGCGCAACCGCGAAAAAGGCCGGGCCGTGCCGATGTGCGGCGTGCCGTATCACGCGGCGGAAAATTACATCGCGCGCCTGATCCGGGCCGGGCACAAGGTGGCCATCTGCGAGCAGACCGAGGAGCCCTCGCGAGGGAAGAAGCTGGTTCGCCGCGAGGTCGTGCGCGTCATCACTCCCGGCACGGCGACCGGCATAAATATTCTCGAGCCGCGAGAGAATAATTTTCTTGCTGCGGTGGCGCGCCATCCCGCCGGGCAGTCCATTGGCCTGGCCTATGCGGACCTCTCAACCGGAGAATTTCGCTCGACGGAATTCTCCGGCGCCGGAGCGGAAGCGGAGCTCGCCGACGAATTGCACGTTCTTCGCCCGCGCGAAATTCTGCTGCCGCGCCCGGCGACGCTTTTCTCGCAGGCCACGCCGCCCGAGATGGACGGCCTGGGCGCGGTCGAAACGCGTCTCGACGAGTGGATCTTCGATTACGATCACGCCGCGCGCCTCTTGGAGCAGCAGTTCGGCGTCGCCACGCTCGAAGGCTTCGGGCTCGACGGCCATTCGCAAGCCACGTCCGCGGCCGGGGCGCTGGTCCACTATTTGCGTGAGACCTCGGCGATTGCGGCGCAGAGTGCCGGGACGGCCACGGCAGTTGCGGGGACGCGCACGGGCGGGAGCGGACTCGAGCACCTCGACCACATCACATACTATGAGCAGCAAGATGCCCTGGTGCTCGACCACGTCACCGTGCGAAACCTCGAGCTTCTCGAGCCAACCACGGGTGATGATCCCTCGGCAACGCTGATTTCCGCGCTCGATGGAACGGCGACGGGAATGGGCGGGCGACTGCTGCGGTCGTGGATTCTGCGGCCTGCGGTAAGGCGCGAGGAAATCGAAGGCCGGCTCGACGCTGTCGCCGAGCTGAAATCGCAGACGGTCGCACGCGAAGAAATTCGCAAGGACCTGACGGGCGTGCTCGACCTCGAGCGGCTGACCAGCCGCGTGACGCTCGGCGTGGCCACCCCCCGCGATTTGCTCGCGCTGCGGCAGTCGCTCGGACGTATCCCGCTGCTGCGAGGCTTTCTCGCGCGCGGCACGAGCAAGCGGCTTGTCGCGCTGCACGCCGCGCTGGATGAACTGGCCGACGTGCGGGAGAGCATCGAGCGCGGCATTGCCGATGATCCCCCCGCCCTGCCGAATGAGCCGGGCATCATCCGCCGCGGCTACCACGTCGAGCTCGACGAGCTGCGCGACCTGAGCAAGCAGAGCAAGCAAGTGATCGCCGCGATGGAGGAGCGCGAACGCAAGCGCACCGGCATCGCCTCGCTCAAGATTCGCTTCAACCAAGTGTTCGGCTACTACATCGAAATTTCGAAGCCGAATCTGCCGCTCGCTCCCGCTGATTACGAGCGCAAGCAGACGCTTGCGAACGCGGAGCGATTCACGGCACCGGAACTGAAGGAATACGAGCGCAAGATTCTCGACGCCGACGACCGAATCATGGGCATCGAGCGGCAGCTTTTCACCGAATTGCGGGAGGGCATCGCCCATCAGGCGTCGCGTCTGCGGCAGACGGCTGCGGCCGTCGCCCAGCTCGACGTACTGGTGAATTTCGCGCGGCTCGCCGCCGAGCGAAACTATTGCCGCCCGGAATTCACGGAGAACGAAATCGGCCGCGCCGCTTCCGGTAAACAACGCGGCGACTTGCTGATTGCCGAGGGCCGCCATCCGGTGGTCGAGAAACTGTTGCAGGATCGCGGCGAGCGCTTCGTGCCGAACGATCTCTACCTCGATGACGCCGCGCAATTTCTGCTGCTCATTACCGGCCCGAACATGGGCGGCAAGTCCACGTATCTGCGCCAGGCCGCGCTGATCGTACTGATGGCGCAGATGGGCTCGTTCGTGCCTGCGGTGCAGGCGCGCTTGCCGCTCACCGACCGCATCTTCACGCGCATTGGAGCGTCCGACAATCTGGCGCGAGGGCGTTCGACGTTCCTTGTGGAGATGAGCGAGGTCGCCGCGATATTGAACACGGCGACCCCGGCAAGCCTTGTGCTGCTGGACGAGGTCGGCCGGGGCACGGCGACGTTTGACGGTCTTTCGATCGCCTGGGCGGTCGTCGAGGCGATGCACTCGGGCGCACGCCCGCGGACGCTGTTCGCGACGCACTACCACGAACTCACCGAGCTTGAATTGCTGCTGCCGGGTGTTAAGAACGTGCACGTCTCCGTACGCGAAGCCGGGAGCGAGATTATCTTCCTTCGGCGCGTCGAGCCGGGGAGCGCCGACAAGAGCTATGGCATCGAGGTCGCCCGGCTCGCCGGCCTGCCGCGCGCCGTGGTCGAACGCGCGCGTGAAATCCTCGCACGCCATGAAAAGAGGGAGCATCAACTGACCGAGGAACTTTCTCCCGGCGCCGCGCCTGCCGAACAGCCTGCGATGTTCACAGCCATCGACCGCGACGTGCTGGAAGCACTCAGCCGCGCCGACCTCGACAATCTGAAGCCGCTTGACGCGCTGAACCTTCTCGCCCAACTCAAGAAGCAGGTTACCCGCTCATGATTCCTTCGGCGAAGCGGCCGCTGCGGGTGCTTGGGCTGATGTCCGGCACATCCGCGGATGGGATTGACGTGGCGCTCGTGCGCATCGCGGGGGCTCCGCCGCGGCTGGACGCGCGGCTCGAGAATTTCGTAACGATTCCCTATCCCGGCAGGGTTCGCGCGGCTGTCCTTCGATTGGCCGAGGGGGCTGCCACCAAGACCGCCGAAATCAGCCAGCTTCATTTCTTTCTTGGGGAATTATTCGCGGACGCCGCGCTGAAGGCGTGCCGCCGGTTCAGAATTTCGCCGCAGCGAATCAAGCTGATCGGCTCGCACGGCCAGACCATCTATCACCAGGGCGTGACTTCGCGGTTTCTAGGGGCGTCACGCGTGTCGTCCACGCTGCAACTGGGCGAACCGTCCATCATTGCCGAGCGCACCGGCATCACGACCGTCGCCGATTTTCGCCCTGCGGATATCGCCGCGGGAGGCCAGGGAGCTCCGCTCGTGCCTTTCGTGGATTATTTGCTCTACCGCGATGCCCGGAGCGGGTGCGTGGCGCTCAACATCGGCGGAATCGCAAATGTGACGATTATTCCGCGGGCCGCTCGCTCTCAAGATGTGCTCGCTTTCGATACCGGGCCCGGCAACATGATCGTGGACGCGCTCGTGCGCCATTTCACGCGCGGCAAGCTAACCTTCGACCGCGATGCCGCCATCGCGCTGCGCGGGCAACTGCTCCCGGACTTGCTCGGGCAGCTTCTCCACCACCCTTATTTTCGGAAGGCCCCGCCGAAGACCGCGGGGCGCGAACAGTTTGGCCGGGCCTTCGCCGAGCGCATTATCGCGTGGGGACGTAAGGCCCGTGCGCGGCCGGAAGACTTGATTCGCACGGCGACGCTGCTGACACCCATCTCCATCGCCGATGCCATCCGCCGCTGGGCCCCTCGCAGGGCTGCGCTCCACGACCTGATCGTTGCGGGCGGCGGCGCGCGAAATCCCCTGATCATGGCGATGCTGGTCGCGGCGACGCCCAAGCTGCGAGTGTTGCACTCCGACGAGCTCGGCGTTCCCGGCGACGCCAAGGAAGCCTTTGCGTTCGCAATCCTGGCTTACGAGGCGTACCACGGCCGCGCAAACAATCTTCCCTCCGCAACCGGCGCGAAACATCCCGCCGTCCTGGGCAAAATCATTTATGCGTGCGCGCGATAATTCTGCGCGTTCCGCGCAACAATCTTGCCTCCGCTTTCCGCGGCCCATGCGTGCCTCGGCCCCCTCTCCGTCAGTGCGCAGGGGGGCGAGCAACGCCCTACATTTCCTCGTTTGTCTCGGCCTTCTTTTCGTCACGGGCTGCGGGGGCAGCCGCGCGACCGAGGAGCCCGGCACGGTGAATTTCCTGATGGAGAATATGCCGGCGAACCTCGACCCGCGTATCGGCACCGACGCGCAATCGCAGCACCTGGACAGCCTGATCTTCAGCAGCTTAATCTGGCACGACTCACAAATGAATCCGGTGCCCGACCTCGCGGAGCGTTGGGAAACACCCAACCCGCTCACGTACGTCTTCCATCTACGCCGCGGCGTGCGATTCCACGACGGTCGCCCGCTCACCTCCGCCGACGTGAAATACACGTTCGATTCGATTCTCGACGGCTCGCTGAAGACGCCGAAGCGCGGCTCGTACCGTTTCGTTGAATCCGTGACTGCGCCCGAGGAATTCACCGTGATCTTTCGTCTGCGCGAGCCCTACGCTTCCTTCCTCGGCAATCTGATGCGCCCCGCGATCGGGATTGTTCCAAGCGGTTCGGGCTCGGAAGTCGCGCAGCACCCCATTGGCTCGGGACCTTTTCGCTTCGTCAGCGCGCGGCAGGATGAAGACATCGTCCTCGAGCGCAACCCGGATTACTTCGGCGCCGCGCCGGGGGTCGCGCGGGTACGATTTCGCATCGTGCCCGATTCCATGACACGCGCCCTCGAACTGCGAAAGGGCACGGCCGACATCGCCATCAACTCACTAACGCCAGACACGGTGACGGCGCTCGCTCGCGATCCCGGACTCGGCGTCACGCAATCGCCCGGCACCGCGCTCGCCTACGTTGCCATCAACTTCGACGATCCAATTCTCGCGCACCGCGAAGTTCGCCAGGCGCTGGCCTACGCCACGGACCGCGCCACGATGATCCGGTACCTCCTGCACGGCCAGGCGCGTCCGGCCGATAGCTTGCTTCCGCCGAACAGCTGGGCCTTCGAGCCGGACGTGGCGCACTACGACTACGATCCGCAGCGCGCCGAACAATTGCTCGACGCCGCGGGATTCCCGCGGGGCGCGGAAGGCACGCGCTTTCATCTGACGCTGAAGACTTCGACGGAGGAGTCGGCCCGCCTGCTCGGCGCCGTGCTGCAGGACGAATGGCGCCGCGTCGGAGTTGCGCTCGAGCTGCGGCCGCTCGAAATCGCCACGCTTTTTTCCGACATCACCCGCGGCAGCTTCCAGCTTTACACTCTGCGGTGGATTGGCGCGAATAACGATCCGGACATTTTCGAATTCGTTTTCAGCTCGCAGAAGTTCCCTCCGAACGGCGCGAACCGCGGCCACTATCGCAATCCGCAGCTCGATGCCCTGCTCGACCGGGCGCGGGTGGAGATGGACCGTGAGAAGCGCCGCCGTATTTTTTCGGAAGTGCAGAAAATCGTGGCCGAGGATCTTCCCTATCTGAACTTATGGTACGTGGACAACGTGTGCGTGCATCGCCGCCGCATCGAGAATGTTCTGCTGCTTCCCGCGGGAGATTACGATTTCGTGGACACGATTGTCGTGAAATGAGCGGCGCGATCCTTCGTGGGATCGAGCTGCGGGGCTCTTCCGAGTGGCAAAATTCGAGGCTTGCAGATCGCCGCTAGGCACCCAGGGCCTTGCGTATATCGTGTTCGGAAATGGAACCCTCGCGTGCAATCCACCAATCATCGTCGCTCAGGCCAACGATGGTGGAGGCGAGCACCGCTCCGGTATCGCCCGCATCGAGAATCAGCGGCAAGCGGTCGCCAAGCTGCTTGACCAGTTGCACCGCGTTGGTGCAAGCAGGAAATCCGGAAAGATTGCCACTGGTGCCGGTGATGGGAGCGCCAACCGCGTCAATCAATGCACCGGCCAATTGCGAATTGGCCCACCGCAACGCCACCCGCCCGCTGTTCCCGGTCACCTTCAGGGGCAAGCGGTGCGTGGCTTCGACGACCAGGGTTAGCGCCCCCGGCCAGAAGCGATGCGCGAGCACCAGAAATGTGTGGGGGAGCTCGCGAGCGAGCGTCGCCGCTTGCTCGATGGAGTTGACGAGGATGGGCAGCGCCTTCGTTTCCGGCCGCCCTTTTACGCGGAAGACTTGCTCGATGGCTGACAAGTTGTA
>JBGQEW010000056.1:0-15140 GCA_041496565.1 Terriglobia bacterium
CGCCGCAACTCCTCGGACACCCGGAGAATCGCCTGGTCGAGTCCGAGGCCGGCTTCGACGCAAACAACGAGCAGATCGAGGGCGTCGGGCAAGCCGAGGATGATGCGCTTCTGCCGCCGGCGAATCGTCCAGGTCATCCAAAAGTCCGGGATCAAGAATCCGCCCACTCCCGCCGCGCCGAAGATGAAAACGGGATTCAGTTGATATAGGCCGCTGGCAAACACGAAACCGAGTAAGACGGGCGGCAGCAGAACCTGCATGCCTCGCATCAACTTGGCAGCTTCGGGGCTGTGGTAGCCGGCGCGAACCAGAAGGAACGCCGTCCGGGACTGCTTCCCTTTCGACGCCGTAAACAGGTTCCCTAGTCCAGCGAGTGCGTTGAGGACGCGTTCCGCCAGGGGATGACGCAGACGGCTGGCCGGAGCGGCAGCCGCGGGCGCCCAAAGTTGCGAGAGGCGCGCTTCGAGCGGATTCGCCCTCGAGAGAAACGCCACGATCACCGAGAGGCCAACGATTAGCGCCGAGAGAAACGTTACGCCCGAAATGAGCCAAATGGACATCGCGCCAGTTTGTAACCTCTCAGACTTCGATCTGCACAATCTTCCACAGCAGGGCCGAACCGAGGACCTGGAGAAGCACGGCGACCGCGAGCATTTTCTGGCCCAGGGGATCCAGGAAGAGAGTCTGAACGTAGCCAGGATTCATGAAAGTCAAGATGATGACCAGAGCGGGTGGAAGCAGGATCAAAACGACGGCGGTCAGCCGGCCCTGCGCCGTGCGCACCGCTACCTCTCCCCTGATCTTGAAACGCTCGCGGATCACCTGGGAGAGGTTGTCGAGGACCTCGGCGAGATTGCCGCCCGTATCTTTCTGGATCAGGAGTGCGGCCACAAAGAAGCGAAGATTGATGAGCGGCATGCGCCGCGTCAAGTGCAACAGCGCATCACGCAAAGGCAAGCCGAGGCTGTGTTCTTCGAAGACGGCGCGGAATTCACCGGCGACGGGATCGGAGAGCTCCCGGGCGATCATCTCAAGGCCGGTGGAGAACGCATGGCCGGCTCGAAGAGCCCGCACCAGCAGATCGATGGCCTCGGGAAATTCGCGCTCAAATTTTCGAAAGCGTTTCACGCGCAAATAGAGGATGGAGGAGAACGGCAGACAGCCGATAGCGAGGCCGAACAGCGTCGCGAGGCCAGCTTGCAGGCCGATCGCTTGCATCGCGATATTGGCGGCGAGTGCCAGGACGCCGCTCCACAAGATGAATTTGCCTGGCTTCACGTTCCGGCCCGCTTGGTCAAGCACGCCCTTCAGCCGGGCCGACCAGGCCAGGCGAAGCAAGACGCGATGCAGAACCGGCACGGCGCTGAGCAAGTCGTCGCGGATGAGGGGGGCGCCGCCTGAATCAAGTTCGATTTCACGCGGCCGTTGCACCTGCAGCAAGCGCCGGGCGAGATTGGCCTTCGAAGAATCCATCACGGCCAGCAGGATTCCCGCAGTGATTAACAGGCAAATCGTGAAGAAAAGGGCAGCGAAGAGAAAAGTCATGGCGTCACTTGCGCGTGGGCTCCTTGCTCGAACATTCCGGGCGGCAATCGCACTCCCGCAATCACCAGGCGTTCCGCCATTTTTGGACGGATCCCAGTGGCGCGAAATTCTCCCAGAACCTCGCCGTTGGCGCCGATTCCCTTCTTCTCGAACACAAACACGTCCTGCATGCTGACGACATCGCCCTCCATGCCTGTGACTTCGGCGACGGTGACAAGCTTGCGGGTGCCGTCACTCAGGCGAGACACCTGAAGGATGACGTCGATGGCTGAGGCAATCTGTCTGCGGATGGCCTTCTCGGGAAAACTGAGGCCCGCCATGGCGACCATCGTTTCCAGGCGGCTGAGTGCGTCGCGGGCGGAATTGGAGTGAATCGTGGTCATCGAGCCGTCATGACCGGTATTCATGGCCTGGAGCATGTCCAGGGCTTCCTCGGCGCGCACTTCGCCGATGATGATTCGGTCGGGGCGCATCCGGAGCGAGTTGATCAGCAACTGGCGCTGCCGAATGGCGCCTTTGCCTTCGATGTTGGCGGGACGCGTCTCGAGACGCACGACGTGCTCCTGATTCAGTTGCAGTTCGGCAGCGTCCTCGATGGTGATGATGCGCTCGCGATGCGAAATCGCGGTGGAGATGGCGTTGAGCATGGTCGTCTTGCCCGCGCCGGTGCCGCCGGAGATAACGATGTTCAGACGGGCCTTCACGCAGCCGAGAAGCAATTCCAGCATGGGCGGTGTGAGCGTGCGGTTCCGCACCAGGTCTTCGGCACTTGGACGGACGCGGCCGAATCGGCGGATCGAGAGACTAGGGCCGTCCACGGCGAGCGGCGAGATGATGGCATTGACGCGTGAGCCGTCGGCCAGGCGCGCGTCCACCATTGGAGAGGACTCGTCCACGCGGCGGCCGACGGCGGAGACGATGCGATCGATGATCAACAGCAAGTGCGCGTTGTCGCGGAATTGGATGCCGGTCTCCTCCAGCAAGCCGTTGCGCTCGATGTAGACATGTTTCGAGCCATTCACGAGAATGTCGGAAACCGCAGGGTCGCGCATCAGACTTTCGATCGGGCCCAGACCCAAGACCTCATCGAGAACTTCCTGGGTGAGGCGCTCGCGCTCGAGAAGAGTGATTGGGGTCGAATCGCCGGTGACAAGGCTTACGACAATCAGTCCGAGTTCGTTGCGGACGGAATCGCGATCGAGGTTTGAAACGCGTTCGAGATTGAGCGTCTGGATCAACTTGCGGTGGATTGCCGTCTTCAGCGCCGCGTAGTCCGGCCGTACTTGTACAATGGTGCTCATTCACTCACCGTACGGAGGCCAACCGGTCACGGGAGCCCGTGCGCGCCGCGCTCGAGCCGGAGTCGAGGGATGCGAGATCCATCGCCAGTTGGCGAAACCCGGTGACGAGGGCATTGTTGGCGCTGCCGGAGAGTGGCATCCCCATGGTGACGGCGTCGCTGACCTGCCGGTGATCGTTGGGCAAACGGACGTCAATGGGGCGCTTGAGGTTCGCTTCGACGTTTTCGAGGGCCTCCTCGTCGTGACGGCGCCAGCGGTTGACGATGATTTGCACGCGCCGGGAATCAATTCCGGCCGCATTGATTGCCGCGAAGTGCCGCTCGAGGCTCCACAAGGAAATCAAGCTGGTTTCGGCCACCAGAAGAATGGCTCGGGCCGGGCGGAGAATCGCGTTCCATTCGGAAGGATCGAGAACTCCGCCGTCGAGGACCAAGTAATCGAAATCGGCATGCGCCACTCCGACTACGCGGGCGAGCGCCGCGACGGGCAACTTGCTCCATTCTTCCGCATGAGACGTTCCGGCAAGAACTTCGATGCCGGTCTTGTGATGGGCCAGCAGACCGCCGAAAAAATGCGGGTCGAGGCGATCCACATTTTCGACGGCATCGCGAAGCGAGAAGCGCGGCTGGAGATTGAGCATGAGACAGATGTGTCCGAGGGGCCTGGCGAAATCGAGGAGTGCAACGCGTTTGTTGGTCAACTGCCGCAATTGGACGGCAAGGTTCACTGCCACGGTGCTGGTGCCGACACCGCCTTTCGATCCCATCACGGCAATCAATTTCTGGGCGAGGGGAGCATTGGAGGTTTCCGTCTCCTTCGCGTAGCGCGACAAAACGTCGCGGAGCGCACCGACTTCCACAGGCTTGGGAAGGAATTCCTGCACGCCCGAACGCATGGCATGCAAAAGAATCTGCGGATCGGGCCATTCCATGGCCGCGCAAGCGATGATTCGGATCGAGGGGAAAAGTTGACGCAGGTGTGCCGCAAAAAGAAAGTAGGGCTCTGGCGCACCAACCAGATCCAGCAGGATGACATCGGGGACGGCCTCTCCGGGCGCCGGTTGAATCCCGATCGACGGAAGCCATTCTCCGACCGGTTGCGCCAAGCCGGTCTGCTGCAGACGTGCCTGCAGGAAATTGCTTCCGACTGGATCCGTGCTCACAACGACTGCCTTCAGCATGGGTTCAGGTCTCCCAATTTTTCGCTCGCTTTCCTGCGATTCGTCTGGCATCTGCTATTTCTTCGGCGGCGCCGGCTTCCCCACTTCCGGTGCTGCCGGCGGCAGAAACGGCTTCGGGAACTTTGGGCCGGCTGGCAGTGGCTCCGAGGTGGGGCGTTTCACAATCTCAGGTGTGACGATGACGAGCAGCTCCGTCTTGGACTTGTTCAGGGATCGGCTGCGGAAGAGCTGGCCCAAGATGGGGATGTCGCCCAGGATCGGTATCCGGCTGTATACCTGCTGAATGCGATCATCCACCAAGCCGGCAATCGCGAAGCTTTGGCCATCGTCGAGTTCCATCTCCGATTCAACGCGGCGAGTAGAAATCGCGGGCACCAGGAAGCCGGAGATCGTCAAACCATTGGCGAAATCGAGCGCGCTCACCTCCGGGCGTACTCGCAGATGGATTCTGCCGTCCTCGGTCAGGTCGGGTTTGAAATTCAACTTCACGCCGAATTCGCGGAACTGGATCGTGACGGTCGGAGCCGAGCCCACCGCACCGCCCTGCACGACTGGAAAAGGAAACTCGCCGCCCGCCAGAAAATTCGCTTCCTTGCCGGTCTCGGTGAGCACATTCGGCTCCGCGAGAATTTGGAGGAGGTTCTTCTGCTGGAGAGCGCGGATGGTCGCTCCCAGGTCCACGTCGGGCCGGAAGATAAACAGGTTGAGAACATCGCTCAGCGAAAGATTGTTGGAGCTCAGACCTCCGGAGCTGCCGCTGGTGCTTCCATTGTTTTGCGACAACTGCACCGCACCGAATTGTTGCGTGCCGATGGTGGCCAGGGTGCGCGTGGTTGGGCCCGGGACGCTGAGAAGATTGAATCCGAACTGGTCGAGCGCGGCGCGATCCACCTCGGCGAAGCGCACCCTCAACAGGATCTCTCCCTTCACCGGAGCCGTGGGAATGTCCATCAAGCTGACAACTTTCGGAGTTACGGCCGAAACGACCTGAAGGATGCGGTCGGCAACCGCCTTCGACGAAACCTGGCCGGCGAGCACGACGACTTCCCTGGCGGCCTCGATCTGGATTTTTTCCTGCGGGAAAACATCATGGATTTTCCGCGTGAGGGCTTGGATGTCCATGTCCACGACAATCTCGAAGGTCTGGCTCTGGTCCGCCTCGTCCCAAAGGATCAGAGAAACGCCTCCCGGCACTTTGCCGTTCAAGACAAGTTGCGTAGGGCTGACGAGGAGGACGTCGGCGACGGCCGGATCGGCAATGGAGACACGCTTGATGCGAGTCGGCGTGGTGATCACCAGCGACCGGCCGACCAACAGGTGAAACTGCTCCGTCGCGCCCGCAATCGCGCGAGGAAGCGGAACTTGCTCCGCTGACGTCGCCGCATGGAGTTGCGCCGTTTGCGGAGACGATTGCGGCCGCGTGGCGCCGTGGCTCTGCAAGACCACAGCGGCCAAAGCCGCCACCAGAAAGATTCGCGTGGGAATCATCGGTCGCGTGGCGCTCTTAGTGTTAAACGTTTCCACTATGCTTGCCTCAGAGATTCGGGAAAGAATTCAGTTCGCGCTTGCCGCCGCGAAGGACTTCGATGGGATGCAGGGAGGGCGCGCGGGCCATGGCTCGCCATGCCGGACGCAGCCCAACCACAGGCTTTGTGCCTGGCGGCGCACCGCCCAAGAAGGCGGCGGAATAAACAGACGGAGGGTCGGTCCTTGTCGAGTCAATGGTGTTGCGGAGAGCGAGTTGAATTCGGCCCTGGCCGCTCGCCAGCGCGAGTTGACCCGCCTGTTCCGGTGTGACCAGCAAAGTAATCACGGGAGCGGCGGGCGATTGCGCTTGTTTGTCCTGGTCGAGTTTCTGTCCGGTCGCCACTACCCGGATATTTTCGAGAATTGTGCGCGCTACCTGTGATCCGCCAGCGCCTTCGGTCGCGCCCGTCCAGAGCACATCAACCACCGTGCCCGGCTGAACGAATCCGGCCACGCCCACCACATCGTTCACCGCTACGGACATCGCGCGCATCCCGTGGGGGATCACTGCGGGAAGTCCGGCGCCGGCTTCCTTGGGAGCCAGCTTGGCATCGAGGATGGGCTCGTTCTCGACCAAATCGGCCAGGATGGCGCGTTCCACGCAGTCCTCCACACGAGAGAAGGATCCGGGCAGCGGGTTTGCCTGCGGCCAATCGATGAGGCGAACATCCGTGGGAGCGAGGCGCGTGCCGATGGTGAGCTTGGCCGCGGCGACGACAATGTGACTCGTGGCCACCGGCACCGGCGCTTGGCGCTTGGAGATTTGGCGGTACACAAAAACACTAGCGAGAAGGGCAACGACAACCGCCACGCCGATGGCCATCAACATTCGATTTCGATTCATCCAACCGCTCCAGCTAGAAAGCCCTAGACGCCCCAGTGCACGAGCCAGAAACAAAGAAACGTGCCCGCCGCGGCCACCACGCCGAAGGGCAGCTTCATGGCCGCAGGATTATCGAGACTGATCTCTGGATTCGGGCGAATCCCAAGAATGAAAAAGCCGCGAATCAATTGCCAGAGGTTTGCGAGTGTTTGAGCAACCCGCCGCTGCCAGACCATCTGCGCAACAGCCAAAATTCCGCACAAGAGAATGGAGGAGAACAACACCACCACGATTTCGATCGGCCCCAGGAAAGCACCTAACCCGCCCATTAGTTTCCAGTCGCCTGCCCCGAGCCCCTTCAACAACACGAGAGGAAGCAGGAACACGAGCGCGAGTCCCGCCCCTTCGAGCGAGAGCTTGGTTCCGTCCCAGCCGTGCGTGATCGTGTGGAGTGCGAGTCCGGAGACAAATCCGGCAACCGTCAGCCAATTCGGTATTCGACGCGAACGCCAGTCGAGAAAACCGGCTGCCGCCGCGAGTATGAGCGCCGAAATCCAAGTAAGCAGATCCACTGACCCTTCAACCAGCCGAATTAATTCAGCCTGAAATTAGTCACCGGCTGTGCCGCGCCGGCGCGATTCGACGGAGACAGCCCGATGGAACGAGAATCGGAAGGCGGCGGGCCAGGAAATTACGTCGCCATGCCGATACTGGATCGACTCTCTTCACCGCCGGGTTGAATCGTGCAAGCGGTGACGCAGTTTCATTCCTCATCGGGTCGCACGGGTCAGGTTCGACGTAGCAGTTGAAGACAACCCTTCAATGGCTGCCGCCCGGCCCTTCCTCGAAACGGTCGGCGCGAAGGCCACCAACGCGATGAGCAGCGCGTACTCGCTGACATTCTGGCCATCCTCCTCCCGCCATAGCTGGAGAAGAAGTCTGTTTACACTCAGCCCCCCATAGTGCCTCCCGTCTGGCGAGCGCCCCGACAGAAAGCCCATTGTTTCCAAGAACTACGTGGTGCTGGTCAAATTCGAAGCGGCGCTGGCAAATGCCGTGCTGATCGCCGTTGCCAAGCTCTTCATCGATGCAATTGCCGCCAACGCAACCAGCACGATGAGCAGCGCATACTCGGTGAGGTCTTGACCGGATTCCTCACGCCACAACCTCAAGAACAAGTTCTTCATGAAAGCCTCACAAGCAGTCTGAACCGCGCTATCGGAGTGTGCATCCCGCTCGCCAAAACGCGGATGAATCTCCAGACGTTTTCCCGGCGATGAGGAAACAGACAACGGGCTGCACTTGTGACTCGATCTAGAGGATTTGCAGTCGAAGAGGGAAGAAGAAATTTCGCAGCAAGGATTCTTGATTTCGGAGAATGTGCGCTTACGGCTGTTTCGAGTTGAAACTGAGTGCCGATGTGCAACGATCTGTAGCAAATTGGACTTGCTTCCCAATATCAGCGCCATTCGCTGGGCGACCGTCTCGGGGGCTCGCTCGACCGCTGCGCTACTGAGCGGGGACTACTGACTTCTGCGTCGCGGACGGCACGGGACCATTCGAGACGAGCGACGGCCGCCGATAGTAAAGAGCGCTGCGGTCGTTGCTGTAAACCAGTTGCCACTGCTGCGGCAGAGTGTTGAGCAGCGTGGCAAGGGGCGCCCGGGGTTCGATCAAGCAGGCCCTTACTCCGTAGACGCGCAGGAGCGCGAGCGCCTCCGGATCAGGCCGAGTGATGCGCAGATAGTCCTGCAGCACGCCAGCGTATTCGTAGATGTCCGCACGGCCATCGATGAAAACCTTCACGCGCGGAGAATCCAGCCAGATCAAGTAGCCACCCCAACCGTACGCGTTGAGCATGGGGCCCGGGGGCGGATGGTTCTGGATGTATTGCATGGCCGCGCTGGGGAAGGCCTTGTCGAACGAAAGCTGCAACTGCTCGCGTGTGGGAAAGTATCTGACGGCGGCAAGCGAGACAGCGGCGATCAACACGCCGTTGAGTACCCAGCGGTCGCGGTTCGGATCGTACGCTCGAATCCACCGCGCAAGAATATTGGCGAGCATGGGCGTGAAGACCAGCAAGAACAAGAGGCCGAAGCGCAAATGCACGCAGGCGGCGTAGGTGACGAAGAGAAAAAGCAGGACCTCTTCCAGACGAAATGTCAGCCGGTAGATGAGCTGAGTTAGAAAGAAAACCAACAGAAGCAGGAGTAAGACCTTGCCCAGCAAATGTCCGAAGCCGAGGGGCTGCCATTCCTGGATGTTTGTAATATTGGCCGGTTGCAGAGTGCCCATCACCAGCGGATTGCCGGCGAGGCGCGTGCCATATGGAGTCAGGGGCAGCACCAACACGCACAAGAGAAGGATCACGAGGAGCCGCCGGCGATCGAGAGCACTCCATCGCTCGGCGACCAAACCACCTTTTTCGAACCGCTTGAGGCCGGCAACCCAGCAAAGACCAATCGCGAGCAGGCCGAAAACGAACGTGCCATGGACATTCACCCAAAGAAGGAATAGCGGCGGAAGGTACCACAGGGCACGCACATGGCCGCGGCGAAATTGTTCGAGACAGATCAGAGTCAGCACAAAAAAGATGTAGCCGATCAGCTGCGGACGCAGCGTGAAGAAGATGACGGTGACGGGAAGAACAATCGCGCACGCAGCAAACGCGGCTTTGCAATTACCGCACCGAATGGCGGCGAAAAGGTAAAGCAACACGCTCAGCGAGCCGGCCAGGAACAAGTCGAGCAGCTTCAGGCCGGACAACCCGCCCAGGCGCTGCGCCCCCGCCATGGCCACTTCTCCGAGCCACTCGTAGGCGAGCCAGTCGGTTCCCGGCACGGTAAAAGAGAATGGATCAGCGTGCGGGAGTTGCCCAGTGCGGAGGATCAGCTCACCCGTCTTCGCATGCCACCACGTATCGCCTTCGCCGAACAGGGTGTCGCCGCGGGCGCCGGTCAGGCTTGTTCCGAGCATGACGCCTCCCACAAGTAAGACGGCGAGAAGCACCGGGAAGGAAACAAGATTTCGAAGAGCAGCGCCCAGTACGCGGAGGCGGGGCGCTTCGGACTCGGCGATGGCAGAGAGAGTGGACACGTTCTCGGAATTCCTTCCGAAGCAGGCCTATGATGTGAGCAACTGCGCCACTGTGAAACACCGCAGCACGTGTTTGAACACCTGCGATCTCCACTACTGCAAGCCGCCTGCCAATTTGAGAAAGTGCGCACAGTTGTCCGCACGATTGGTCGAGGACATTCGAAGACCCGAGCCTGCGCCCCGCGGAGAATGAGAATCAACCGCAGCGTCAGACAGTTGACGCTCAGGAGGCTCGCAGATGACGGAAGGAGGCGATGAGCTCGAAGGGCGTGCGGACGCTTGAGATTGGCTCGCCGATCTGTGCGATTTTCTCTTCCTTCAAGTGGCCGAGCATCACGGCGGCCTTTGCCAGGTAATCGATGCGCTCGGGAGCCAGCCCCATGATGCGTGCGCAGGTTGCATCCACGGCGACCGGGTCATCGCCGAGAACCAGAGCACCGCAGGGCTTCGCATTTCCTTGAGTCGGGCCGTCTCCTTCCATGCCAATGATGCCATCTACGATGGCGAAGTCGGATGGAACCGTGCTGTTCAAATCGAGAATGCACTGCGTGATGCCGGCCCAGTGCAGGATATTCTTCGGCCAGCCATAACAGCTTCCCGGAACAATCCCGAACATGTTTTTCAGCGAGAGTGTGACGCCCGCCCAATGATGCGTCTTCATCTTGGGCAGCGAGACAATGAAATCGGCGCCGAGCACCGACTTCGGAAGGTGGAGCTCCTTTAGCGAAGATGCGCGCGTACGCAGCTTGACGGGCCGCACTTCGTCCGTGTTCAAATCGATGAAGGCAGATTGCAACGGGCCGATGAAGTCGCGCAACTTGATCGCTTCAACAATTGCTTCCGTGTCGCGGACGAGCGCCGAGCCTTCGCCGATGACGACGCGAGCAGCGCCCAAGCGGAGAAAACTCTCGCGCGCCGCGGCGACCACGGCTGGATGCGTATTGATGATCCCGAGCGGATCGAGCCCCACAAAATTAGGTTTCAGAAGAACCGTCTTGCCACGAACGGGAGGATTGAATTCGCGCAGGCCTTCGTCGAGCAGGCGCGCGAGGTCAACGCCATAGTCCGCGGCCCGGAGAATTGCTACGCGAGAGGGTGGCCGCGAATACGAAGGCATGAGCGGATTCGTCGAGAGCGCCATGGCCTAGCCGGAGTCCTTTACGGATGCGCGATACCAATCGCGCGCGGGGCTGAGGGCAATCGCGGCCCAGGCCATCACCGGCACTTGACCCAAGAATTGATTTGCGGCGTAGAGAGTTACAATCTCCGGCTCGAGCTCGCGCGGGCGACGGCCGAAGTTTTCAAGACAGAGGTGGGCAAGGGACAGTGAACCCGGTCCTTTATTATGTCCGTATTCGAGTTCGAGCCAATCGAGGCTTTGTTTGACTTCGGGACGCGCAGACTCTTCGCCAAGCGCCAGGAGCGCCCAAACCGTCGGCCCGACCAGCGGCTGTCCGGCGGCTCCATAGACCATCGGATTACCGCAGTTCCAGCCGCCGCCCGGGCACATGCGATCGAGAAGCATTGCTTCCGCAAGTTTCCGGCGGGGCTCGAGGGTCGTCAATTTGACTGTGCGCGGAACGTGCCGCAGCGCGAGGAGCGCGAAAGACGTGGGCTCGACCCAACTGCTCGTTCCTTTTGTCCAACTCCAACCGCGCAAGGAAAGATTCTGCCGGACGGTGCTATCTTTCCCAAACAAGCGCGTCCGAAGACGCCACCACCAACCGCCTTCGCCGGGCCACGCGTCGCCAAGCCAGAGCATTCCACGCGACACCGAATCGGTGGCAGTTCCCTGCTCACGTAGGGCGAGGCATGCGAGCGGCGTCACCCAGGCGCTCTTTGTGAGACCGGGTGCCGAGGGCCAAGAACCGTCCGGAAGCTGATTCTGGAGAAGCCAGTCGCAGGCGCGAGTGCGAATGCTCGCGTGTGGAAATGCATTCGGGAGACCGGCGAGTGCGAGAAGAGACCAGCACGTCGGCTCGACGCGGCTCTCCTCGTGCGCGTGATACCCCCAACCTCCATCGGCGTTCTGCGAGTCTTCGAGGAACGGTTTGCAGACCTCTTCGAGGAAGGACACGCGGCCATCCAGCGCCCGGCAAATGGGCGTGGGGAATCATACCCCGATGAGGTTAATTTCTTACAGCAATAGTGAATGACGGATTGGCCGCGTCAAGAACTTGCGCAAAGAATTGAGCCCGGATTCCCGATTTGAACATCGGTGAGCAGGAGGTTCAGTCAGCAAGGACGGCCTTCCTGAGCTTGACGTCCTTCTCTCGCGGCGCGGCGATTACCCAATCCCGGCCCGGACGGATGTACAATTGCGTGCGTGTCAAGTTTGATTCCCATCCTATGCGTTGCGGTCGCTCTGCCGTGACGCAAGGGCCGCGAGCTCGTCTGCTCTCGCTCCCCGTGCTGGCCTTGCTGCTCGCCCCGGTTGCTGCCTCACCGCGCGCATTTGCCGTGTCCGCACAAAAGGAAAATCCGAAGACCATTCGAGTGGCAACCAGCCTCGTGCTTGTCGACGCAGTCGTGAGGGATAAATCCGGTCGCGTGGTGGATGGACTGACCCGGGACGATTTCGAGGTCACTGACGATGGATTTACTCAAGTGATCTCTCATTTCAGCCGTGATCAGTTGCCTCTTGCCATCGCGCTGGTGGTCGATCTAAGCTCGTCCATCATTCCTTACCTCGAGCAATTGCACCAATCGACCCAAGCAGCGCTCCAAAGTTTGAAGCCTGAAGACCAGGTCGCGCTGTTCACCTTCGCGTTTAGCGTGGAGAAGCGCGCCGACCTGACGCCCGACAAGAACGCGGTCGCTGATCAACTCGAAGGCCTCACCACCGGGGGCAGCACCAACATCAACGACGCGCTGTACCAGGCCGCGCAGTATCTCAACCTGAAAGCGCCGGATGCGCGCCGCGTCATCATTCTGATCAGCGACGATGTGGCTTCGCAGGAAGGGGACTTGTCGTCGAAAGAGGTCGAGAATGAAATTATCAAGGCTGACGCTGTCCTGTACAGTCTAAGAATCCCTGGAAACAATTCGTACTTTGTTCAGAAATATATCGAGAGGGTTGGTCCGGGAAGGCTTGTCAACGTGGGCAAAGTCGCGCCGCGCACGGGCGGCGAGATCCTTGATGTGCAGAAGGAAGGTTCATTGTCTTCTGCCTTTGCAGAACTCATCCAAGGATTGAGGGCGCGCTATGCAATTGGTTACACCCCCGACCATTCCGCGCAGGATGGGCGATTCCACTCCCTCGAGGTGCGCATGGTATCGGGGCGATGCCCCGGCTGCACGGTGCGAGCCAAGCGTAGTTATTTCGCAAAGCCCGCCGGGCCCGCTTCCACGAAGTAAATTTCCTTTTAGCATCACAAATCGTGCCAAAGAAAGGCAGGCGTCACCTAAGGATTTCACAGCCAGCCAAGCGCGCTGCGCGGGAGAACCTTGTCAGAGGTCGTGCGGGCGTGTATTCTGCGAACGTCAAGCAGGGCGGGAGTGGTTCAATGGCAGAACGCGAGCTTCCCAAGCTTGAGACGAGGGTTCGATTCCCTTCTCCCGCTCCAAAATCAAGCCAGGGCCTTCGGAATCGCCGCCTTCCACTTCCCCTGTGCTTTCAAGATTAGCTCGACCACTTCCCGCGCAGCGCCCTGGCCTCCCGGGCGGATGGTGACGTAGTGGGAGATTTTTTTTACTTCGGGCACGGCATTGGCGGTGGCGATGGCGAGTCCCGCGCGTTCGAGGAGCGGGAGGTCGGGAAGATCGTCGCCGATGTAGGCAGTTTCTTCATCCGTGACGCCAGCGCGCTGCAAGATTTCGCGATACGCTTCGAACTTCTTCGCGCGACCCTGATAAACGAAGTCCATGGACATTTCGTGGGCCCGCTGCGCCGTCGCCATCGAGTCGCGGCCGGTGATGAGACCGGTCTTGATACCCAT
This sequence comes from Terriglobia bacterium, assembly GCA_041496565.1. Classification (GTDB taxonomy): domain Bacteria; phylum Acidobacteriota; class Terriglobia; order Acidiferrales; family UBA7541; genus JBGPTK01. Next base: position 13,411 of record JBGQEW010000056.1, read on the forward strand.
CATGTGCGCAATCTTCACTCCGGCGCCGTCGTGGGCGTCGAAGACTTTCAACTCTGCCGCAGCGCCCGCGCCGGCAACTGACATGAGATAAACACGCCCATCCGTCAGCGTGCCATCTACATCCATCAGCAACAGGCGGATTTTCTTCGCGCGCCTTGCCACGGCGGACGGGAATTTGTCAACGGACTTCGCCAAGTGTCAGCCTCCAAGGATGTGGGCCGGGTGTAGCTGAGACTGCCCCTGCGACATCATCTCAAGAATCTCGCCCTGTTCTATCCATCCAACGCCAGCCCAGGACAAGTATCGCGTTTGTCAAAATAAACGTGATCAGAATTATGAGAAACAAATTGCCGACGGATCGGCCCCGGCCGAAGATGAAAGTAGAAATGGGAATCGCGGCGTTCACCCAGATGAGCAAAGTCCGCCGATAGGCTTTCGTCTTCGCGTTCATTTCTTTAGAACAATTGCAATGTCCACAAGTCGTGAATGTGGACGACGCCTTCGAGGCACCCGCCGGCGTCGGCGACCAGCACCGCTGTAATCTTGCGCTCTTCCATGATCCGCAGCGCGGCAGCGGCCAGCTCGGTGCGGCGAATGGTGACCGGATTCTTGGACATGCACTCGGCGGCGGTCAGATCGAGCGTGTCCTTTTTTTTCTGCTGCATCAGGCGCCGCAAGTCACCATCGGTGATGATGCCGAGCAGCTTGCCGCCGCCGTCCACGACGGCCGCAAGGCCAAGCCCTTTGCGGCTCATTTCGTAGATTACATCCGGCATGCGCGCTGAGGGCGCGACGCGAGGCAAGTCTTCACCCGCATGCATCAGGCTTTCGACGCGCCGCAGCTTGTTGCCCAAACGCCCGCCCGGATGCAGCGCGGCGAAATCCTCCTCGCGAAAACCGCGCCGCTCGTAGAGCGCGATGGCAAGCGCATCGCCCATCGCAAGCGTCGCGGCCGTGCTGGCGGTCGGCGCGAGATTGAGCGAGCAGGCTTCTTCCTTCACGGCGATGTCGAGCGTGACGTCGCTCGCGGCCGCGAGCGTTGAGCGTGGATTCGCGGTCAGCGTAATCAAGCGCGTGCCGAGACGTTTCGCCGTTTCGAGAAGCGCAAGCAATTCTTCGGTTTCGCCGCCGTACGAGATGGCCACGAGCACATCGTCGCCGACCAGCATTCCGAGGTCGCCATGCAGGGCTTCGGCGGCGTGCAGGAAAAGCGAGGGCGTGCCGGTGCTCGCAAAAGTGGCGGAAATTTTGCGGCCGATCAGGCCTGACTTGCCCATGCCCGTCACGACGACGCGGCCCTTGCATTCGTGCAACAGGTTCACGGCACGGTCGAAGCGCTCGTCGAGCCGCTCGATCAGGCCGGCGATGGCCTCAGCTTCGATTCGCAGGACGCGCTTGGCGGTCTCGAGACTCATCGCGGACCCCAGGAACGGACGAGCGCGGCGATCTTCAGCAGTCTTTCCAGCAGTGGCTGGAATTGATCGAGCGGCAAAGCGTTCGCGCCGTCTGAACGGGCCTTCGCGGGATTGTCGTGAACTTCGAGGAAGATGCCGTCCACGCCCGCGGCAGTGCCGGCGCGCGCCAGCGGCTCGATGAATTCCGGCTGCCCGCCCGAAGCCTTCCCTTCTCCACCCGGCAGTTGCACGGAGTGGGTGACGTCGAAGACGACCGGGTAGCCGGTCTCTTGCAGGAGCGGAAACGATCGCATGTCCACGACGAGATTCTGATAG
>JBGQEW010000057.1:0-14688 GCA_041496565.1 Terriglobia bacterium
CGCGCGTTTGTCGAGGGCCGCGATTATTGCCTGCCGGACGATTTCAAGCAGCTCTTCCTGCCCGTCTTCGCTCATCGCGTGGTCGTCAGCTCGCGCTACGTTTCCACCCAGAAAAAATCGGCCCAGGCCGAATCCATCCTTTCCGAAATCATCGAGTCCATCCGCGTCCCGCTCTGATGGCCAGTACCGTTCTAGCTCGCTGGTGGCAGGAACGCGACCGCCCCGGCTGGCGAAATTTTGCCATCGCCATGGGCACCCTGGCGGTGGCGCTGCTCGTCGCGCTGTACTCCGCTTCGATTGCTGAAGAGGGCCGCGTGTGGGCGGCGGCCACCGCGGCGGCGATTGCGCTCGCCTTGGCGGGGTGGGTGGCCGTCGCGATTGTGCCCAAGCTCGCCCGGCGCACCAGCCTTCGTTGGTTCGTCTATCAAATTAACTACCGTCTGACGCGCGAAGGCTTGATCTATCTCGCCGCCGTATTCGTTCTCGTTCTTGCCGCGGTCAATACCGGCAACAACCTGCTGTTCATGATTCTCGCCTGCCTGCTCGCCGGAATTCTGATTTCCGGCATTCTCTCGCGCATCGTCCTCACCGGCGTCGAATTGAAGCTCGAACTCCCCGAACACATCTTCGCCGAGCATCCGATTGTCGCCGTGGTCGAACTGGTGAACGAGAAACGCGTCCTGCCGTCGTTTTCGCTTCGCGTCCTGGGCGAACGCATGAATAAGAAATCGTTCGCGCAGATCCTCACCCAGCCAATCTATTTTCCCTACATCCCCCGGCATGCTTCCGCGCGTCAGCGGGTCGAGCTGGTTTTTCCGCGCCGGGGCATTTACCGGGAAGACGCATTCGCCATCCGCACCAAATTTCCTTTCGGCTTCCTCGAGAAAACGCGGCGCGTCGATTCCCCGCTGGAAGTGATCGTCTATCCGCACGTCGAACCCACGGAAGAGTTCTTTGAAATCCTGCCGTTGCTGAGCGGTGAGATGGTCAGCTCCTATCGCGGCCGTGGAAATGAGCTCCACTCGATCCGTGAATACGTGCCGACCGATGGCGCGCGCTTCGTGGACTGGAAAGCTTCGGCGAAGACCGGCGCGCTCAAGGTGCGCGAGTTCGCCCGCGAGGACGAGCGCCGCCTGATGCTCGTGCTCGATCCTTACGTCGGCCCGCCTCGCGCGGACCTGGGACGCCTGGCGCGGGCCGAGATGGACGAGCGGTTCGAGCGCGCCGTTTCGCTCTGCGCCTGCATCGCCTGGCACTTCTACGAAATCAACGCCGTGATGCAATTCCGTACTGACCGATTCGCGACGCCCATGGCCTCCGCCTCGGAAATCATTTACGACGCGCTGCGCGAACTCGCGTCCATCGATCCGCAAAGTACCACGGAAGGCAGCGATTTCCTTCTCGCGCTCGCCCACGAAACCGAAGTGTTCAAGATCATCCTCACCAATCGTCCGCAGTACTCGATTCCAACGGCGCTCTGGTCGTCGTCCTATTTCATCTTCCTCGAATCCATGTAGCCATTCACCCCACAAGTTCTTGTGCCCCGCGCGGATTCATCTCGCGCTGTCCCGTGGCGGTGCGTGATCCGTGCAGGCTGTGCGAGAATGGCGCGTGCCTTCGCTGGTCCCATTGACGCCGCGTCAACGTTTCGCTTTTCGGCGGCGATTGCTGCGCTGGTACGCCGCGAATCGGCGCCCTCTGCCCTGGCGAAGCGCGCGCGATCCCTACCGCATCTGGCTCTCCGAAATCATGCTGCAGCAGACGCGCGTCGCGGCGGCGCTGCCCTACTACTCGCGGTTCATTCGCCGCTTCCCCACCGTCCGGGCGCTGGCGCGCGCGCGGATCGATGCGGTGCTCAAAGTGTGGGCGGGGCTCGGCTATTACAGCCGCGCGCGCAATCTGCACGCCGCGGCGAGGCAGATCGTCGCGCGCCATGCCGGCCGGTTTCCGCGTGATTACCACGCTGCGCTCGCGCTCCCCGGCGTTGGCCGCTACTCTGCTGCGGCGATTCTGAGCATCGCCTATGCCGCGCCGCTCGCCGTCCTCGATGGCAACGTAGCCCGCGTGCTCGCGCGGCTGGGCACGATTCGCGGCGACCTGCGCGTCCCGCGTCGATGGCGCGCGCTCGAACAGACTGCGCAGCAGCTTCTCGCGTCCCGCGCGCCGGGTGACTGGAACCAGGCCATGATGGAGCTCGGCGCGACGATTTGCACGCCGCGCGCGCCTCGTTGCGGCGCTTGCCCGGTCGCACACTGGTGCCGCGCCTATGCTCTCGGTATCGCCGGACAATTGCCCGCCAAGCGCGTCAAGCGCGTTCCGGTCAAAATAAAAATTGCCGCGGCCGTGCTCCTCGACGCCGCCGGCCGGACGCTCCTGGTGAAAGAGCCAGGCCGCCACGACGGCGTGCTCTTTTCGCGTATGTGGCAATTCCCTGCCGTCGAAGTCGCGCACGACCCGGCCGATGAACTCGCGCGGCATCTGGAAACCTCGCTCGGCGTTTCCGCCGGGGCGATGGTCGCGCTTCCGGCCTCGGGCCACAGCGTCACGTTCCGCAACATCACGTTATTGCCGTTCCTCGCACGAGTCGAGAGCTTGCCTTGTCTGCCGGGAAGCCGGACCTTCCCTCTCCACCGGCTCGGCCACGCAGCCGTTTCCAGCGCAACGCGTAAAATTGCCGCCGCGGCGCTGACCGGCGCGGCGTCTCGACCGTAACCGGTTCGCGGCGTGTTCCCATCGCGCATCCATCGGGGTGCTAGACTGGGAATTCGTCTATGTCCAGCGCCGCACCCACCCTCGCGCCCCAGACTTCCGCCATCCAGCGGTATTTCGAAGTCTCGCTCTACCTGCTCGTCGCGGTCGGCGTTCTGACGGTCATCTCGACCGGCAAGCTCGAACTGGTCTCAACGATTCTTCCACCTGCGGTGTTGGTCTTCAAATTCGTTCGTTACGCGCGCGGCAAGGGGCCGGAGCTCTCCTCTCGCACCGCCACTTGGCTCGTGCTTATTTATTTCCTGTTCTTCCCTGTGGACCTGTGGTTCGTCTCGCGCACCCTGGCGGCGGGGGCGCCGAATCCGGCTCTCTACGCCGGCTTGCTCGCCTCCATTCACTTGATGCTGTTTGCGCTCCTCGTGCGTCTCTGCTCCGCGCGCACCAACCGCGACTACGTCTTCCTCGCGATGCTGGCGTTCACGGCGATGCTCGCGGCCGCGATCTTCACGGTGGATTCGACCTTCCTGTTTTCTCTCGCATTTTTTCTCGTTGTTGCCGTGTCCACCTTCGTGGGCCTGGAAATACGCCGCGCCGCGGAGGGCGCCGCTTCTCCTCCCTTTGTATCCGGCACGCCGGCGGCGGAACGCCTGAATCGTGCTCTGGGCTTGACGTCGGCATTAGTGGCGGCAGGCGCGCTTGTGATCGGTGCCGCGATTTTCCTTCTGATTCCGCGATTCACTTCCGGCTACCTGAGCGCGCTCAATCTTCAGCCCACGCTGATGTCCGGCTTCACGGATAACGTCGAACTGGGCGAAATCGGCCAGATCAAGAAAAGCTCCGCCGTGGTGATGCGCATCCGCGTCGCCGGCGGTCCCGCGCAGGCGGAATCCGTGCGCTGGCGCGGCATCGCTCTCACCGACTTCGACGGCAAGCGCTGGTACACTCCCCGTCCCGATCCCATCATTATCGATCGCAATCCGGATGGAACCTTCCAATTCGGACCCGAGCCGCTCAAGCCCGGCGATTCCCGAGTTCTCCAATACACGGTGCTGCTTGAGCCGCTCGCGACCGACGCGCTATTCTTCGCGGCCCGGCCCGTCACCGTTCGCGGCCGCTTCGGCCCTGGAATGGACCGGATCGGCCCTTCCCCGCAGCGATATTTCCTGCTGCTCGACAAGACGGGCTCGGTGCTCAACTCGGACCGGGGTGGGGCCAAGCTGCGCTATGAGGCCATATCCAACATTCCGCAGATTCCGCCTGCCCGGTTGCGCGCCGCCGGAACCGAATATCCGCCCGCGATTCGCCACACCTATTTGCAATTGCCTCCGCTCGACCCGCGCATCTCTGCGCTCGCGGTGCAGGCGACTGCGCATGCACCCACGCCGTACGACAAGGCGGCCAACCTCGAGCGCTTCTTCCATACGAACTACGGTTACACACTCGATCTTTCCGGCCCGCCGGGAAAAGATCCGCTGTCGAATTTCCTCTTCGTTCGGCGCGCCGGCCACTGCGAATATTTCGCCGCCTCGATGACGGTGATGCTGCGCACGCTGGGCATCCCCGCGCGCTACGTGAACGGCTTCCTCACTGGCGAATTCAACGACGTCGCTGGGGACTACATTGTCCGCGCCAGCGACGCGCACAGTTGGGTGGAGGCCTATTTCCCCGGCTACGGTTGGATTCCCTTCGATCCCACTCCGCCCGCGGACGAGAAACCGAAGAATTGGTTCGCGCGTCTTTCTTTCTATTGGGACTGGTTCCAGGTCACCTGGAGCGAATGGGTAATCAACTATGATTTCCGCCACCAAATTACGGTGTGGCAAAACGTCCAGCGAACGTCGAATGATTGGAGCAAACGCGCGCGGCACTACTACGAAGTCAAGCGGCACGATGCCCTGGTGCTGCTGCGGCACTGGCAGCAGCGCGTTTCGAGCTCGCCCTATTCCCTGCCGGGAGCGCTCGTGTTTCTGATTTCATTGTTGATTTATGTCCGCGGCCGCGCGATGGGCGGCTATCTTTCTGCCCGCTGGACGCTGCGATTCCGGCGCGAGGGCAAGCTGCCACCCGCGCTGGCTTCGATCGAGTACAAGCTGATGCTGAAGCTCCTCGAGAGGCGCGGTTGGCGCAAATCGCCTTCGCAGACGCCGCTCGAATTCGCCGCCGCGATTCCGGCTGCGGACCTTGCCGCGCCCGTCACCCAGCTCACGCAAATCTATCAGTCCGCGCGGTTCGGCAATTATCCGCCCGACGCCCGCGCCATGCATTCCCTGCTGGCATTCATCAAGAATTCGATTCGCTCGAGTTCATGAACTTCTCGACCAGCCAAACCGTACGGCTGTATTTGCTGCTCGGCCTTCTTCTGGCGTTAGCGGTTGTCGTTTCTATTTTTCCGCCCGTCTCGCAGAGCTCCCTCTATCACAATTTCGCCGACACGCGGGCGATGCTCGGCATTCCGAATTGCCTCAACGTAATCTCGAATGTCGCGTTTCTTTTCGTTGGAATCCTGGGCCTGCGTTTCCTGTTGAGGGCGGCGCCCTACGGCGCATCCCGCTTCATCGATCGCCGCGAGCGCTGGCTCTATGTCGTTTTCTTTGTGGGCGTGGCGCTCGTCTTCTTCAACTCGTCCTACTATCACTTGCAGCCAAGCAACGAACGGTTAGTCTTGGACCGCTCCCCGATGACGCTCGCCTTCATGGCCCTGGTTGCGGCGACGGTTGCCGAGAGAATCAGCGTGCGCGCCGGTCTGCTCTGGTGTGTGCCGCTCCTCGTCCTCGGAGACGCCAGCGTGCTGTATTGGCGCGTCACCGAGTTGCACGGCCACGGCGATCTCCGCTTCTATGGGTTCGTCCAGTTTGGCTCGCTCCTCACCATTCTCTTGCTTTTGCTTCTGTTTCCACCTCGATACACGCGCGGGGCGGACTTGGTCGTAGCTCTGGGATTTTATGCCCTCGCCAAAGTATTTGAATCTTGCGACCAGCAGATTTTTGCGCTGGGCCACATCGTCAGCGGCCACACGTTGAAACACCTCGCCGCCGCGTTCTCCGCCTATTGGATTCTCCGCATGCTGAAGCTCCGCGCGCCCGTTCGCGGCACTGCTTAGACGCAGGCCGAGTTCATTCTACAGGCAGGCCGGGGCCAGCCCGGCAACTCTCTTGAAATGTCCACAGGACGGTGCTGTCCTAACTCTGTGTTGCTGGAAAGTGGCGGAATTTTATTATTGGTCTTTTGGGGACTTGTCGGCGTCAGCAGGCATACCGGCTTTCGCTGCTGGCTTGCCTTCGAGAGATTCACCAAAAGCAGCTGCCGTTGGGTCAAGGATAGCAGAAATCTTCGGCGGCACTATGGGGCCATTGTTCGCCTCAAAAGCCTTTATGTTATTCAGCAGCCACGTAGCAAGAACCTTGGCTTCGAGCCATGACAAGCTCACTTTGGCGCGCTGCGTAACTTCGACGACCTCAGAGGATACAGAAGTTACCTCGCCAAAAAACACGCTGATGTCGAAGACGGTCGGCAAGAGTTGGATGTGATTTGAGTAGGTACAGAATGTTCCACCCGGGGGATTCACAAACGCATATCGCTGGGGTTGTACTTGCGCTGGTTGTGCTTCGGCCATTTTAATTTCCTCAATGAGGCAGTACTTGCGGCCCCTGTTGGACTTGTCGTGCTACAACAAGATTCAATAGTGACTCGGCATCAAACGACTCAATCTGCGGCTGGGGAAATACTGGGAATGCGCCGTAAACTTCACCTTCCATTGCGCGCGGACAGGCTCTTGCAAGGGGAATAATATAGACCATCGTATTCGGATGTTGCAGCGGACTTGAAGGCGGTAGCTGCTGACCCACCGCAGGCGCTTGCGCAGCAATTGCCGGAATCTCCTTGAAGAACGGATCATCGGCAAATGTTGGAACTTGAAGAGACTTTCTCGAAAACTCCTCAGTTGTTCTGACAAGTTCTCCGAAGCTCCGGAACCTCACATCCAACCAGACATCAAGGGCTACCGCAAGTTTCTTCAGTGTATTAATGCTCCAAGAGGAGTAGTTTACGTTTTCATAGCGTGAGATCATGGGCTGCTGCATCCCAGCCTCGACAGCCAATTCCTCTTGTGTCAATTCCCGTTGCTCCCGCAACACTTTGAGCTGAGTTGCGACTGAGATGTTGAGGCTCTCGTCCGCATACGCATTGCGATAGGCCTTATCGTCCTTATTGTTGATTAATTCCTGCCGCAAGCTACCTAGAGACTTTGACGTGCTCACATCTTCTGTTGTCGGCATCGTTGATTACCTCTTGCCGTCGAGTTCGGGCCTCGCTAGGAGCACTGGCTGGAACCCATTGCCCGCCAACCTCGGAGGCTCCCTTTAGCAGTGTGAATTCTAGTTCGTAATCTATCGGGCCTTTGCAAAGAAGGGGACGAAGTTCAGTCAGACCGCGAACTCTCAGCTTGTAGATGTGAGCATAGCCCTTTAGTGGCCCTGCTAGGAGTTTCGGTCCTAGGTTCGGGCCATTGTCTTCCAACATCTTGATCTTGCGATTAAGCCGCGCTAAGTCTTCACTTTGCAATCCTCTAGACCAGGCGTAAAAATCATTAGCTCCTGCGCCGTCAACATAGTCGAAGAGTAGCCATGCAGCCATAAATATATTATAGCAAAAATATCATAAGTCAAGCATTTTCAGCTTGACTTTTAAATAACAATTTTGTACTATTAATAACATGTTGATTCTAAAAGACAAAGGCCAGCGTGCACCGAGTAGGGTAAACGCTGGCCCTTTTTGTTTCCTGGGCGTGAGGGATGGTTCCCACGGTAGCCGTCTGGAGGCAATCCGCCGGGGGTTCGATTCCCCCCACGTCCAACCAAATCTAATATTCCTCCCCGCAGGCGGTTCGAGCCGCTTACGAGGAATGTCATCGGGTATCAGCCGAAGACAGGGTTAGAAACCCACTGTCATTTTGGCTCGAAGTCCCGAAGAAAGCAATAGCCAAAGGGACGTGCCACAACTGTAATACCCATTGCTTCAAGTTCGGGCAAGATCGCAAGGTTACCAGAGATTGCAGCGGCCCAATTGCGCCAATAAGTTTACGGAGCCGCACAACGGAGCGGTGAAGGGAATGTACGAGTCCACAGCTAAACCTATGTCAATAGAGTTAAAAGGCAAAAAGAAAAAGCGCAAACAAAAAGTGCCGCCCGAGATGCAACCATCGCAGGGCCGGCCCACCATCCCCACCGTTCCCAAAAGACAAACACAGACTTGGACGATGCTAGGAGTAGGGATAGGGCTGATGTCCCTCGTAGCTCTGATTGAACTCTTCCCGCGACTATCGGCAACAGCAAGCTCTCCAACCGACCTAGATGACCCATTGAGTTCATCGAGATTCACCGTATCCAATGATGGATATTTGAAAGTTACTGATGTGATGTCAGCTTGCTTCATGTGGAAGGTAGAAATGGAGTTCGGAGGCAGGCCGAACATACATATGGGCCGGAATTTGGCAAGAATCGTGCAACCGCCTGAAAGCAATCTGAGTCCCATGGAAGGTCTCACAGTGCCATGCACGGGGAATAAATTGATGGCCTCGCTGTCTCCTTATGTGCAGCCTGTTATCACTTACGCTAATTTGGCAATCGTGGTTTATTACCGAGCCTGGCCGTTCACTTTCTACCGAGATCATCGGTTGTTTCGGTTTGTTGCCAACTTCGGGAAACACGGTGAAATAACTTGGGAAAAGCAGCCAGCGGCGGAACTTGAGCAAGACTACAACCGCTTTATTAAGCAGCATGGCGGAACCTTTCCACCTCGACCGCCGGTCCTCCGGGGCAAATGACACCGCTCCCACAGGACTCGGGTCTGTGCGACTCGCCTGCAACGTGCTAACGTGAAATGGGGTGTATCCGAGGGGCCGTGGCAAAGTCCCTCCGAGGGGTTTCTAATCGAAAATATTTCGCACACTGTACACATGCTAACTGATTGAAAACAAAGGCTGTAACCCTGTTCTAATCGCAAAACGATTTAAGGGCATTCAAGGGCCTGCCGGAGCTTTTCGAGAGTAGCCCGAAGCGGCGAACAGAATTTGCCGGCTTCGCGGCGAAATAGCTCTTTCGAGCCTGTTAGGCTAAACTCTTCAATTCGATTTGCTCCGGTTCTTGCGGAGACTGAGCGCGCAAAATGCCGAAGGTCGGATTTGTCAGCCTGGGATGCCCCAAGAACCTCGTGGATAGCGAGGTGATGATGGGGATTCTCGCGCGCCACGGCTACGAGCTGACGCCGCGCGCGGGCGAAGCCGACGTCCTCGTGGTGAATACCTGCTCGTTTATCGCTCCGGCGCAAAAGGAATCGGTGGATACGATTTTGGAGATGGCCGAATACAAGAAATTCGGCCGCGCGCAGAAGCTCGTGGTCGCCGGCTGCTTGGTCGAGCGGTTCCGCAACGATATTCTCGAGCAGATTCCCGAGGTGGACGCCGTAATCGGCACGGGCGAAGTCGAGCGCATCCTCGAAGCCTGCCGGGGCGACCTGCGCAGCCCGGCGCTGAACCAGCCGGCGGAATTGCCGACGTTTCTCTATCACGAGGCCACGCCGCGCATCCTGGCGACGCCTCCACATACCGCGTACATCAAAATCAACGAAGGCTGCGATCATCCCTGCACGTTTTGCATCATCCCGCAGTTGCGCGGGCGCTTCCGCAGCCGCAGATTCGAATCCGTGGTGCTCGAAGCGGAAAACTTGGCGCGGGCGGGTGTGCGCGAAATTTCGCTCATCGGACAGGACACCACGTTCTACGGCGAAGACCTCGGCCTGCGCGACGGTCTGCCGCTTCTGCTCGAGCGACTGGCGCAAGTTTCCGATCTGGATTGGATTCGCTTCCTCTACTGCTATCCCAATCGCATTACGCCGCGGCTGCTTGAAACCATGGCGAAGTATCCTCGCTTGGCGAAATATCTCGACGTGCCGCTCCAGCACGCCAGCCGGAGCGTGCTCGCAAGAATGCAGCGCGGCTCGAACGGCGACGCGTTTCTGAAATTGCTCGAGCGTGTGCGCAAAACGATTCCCGGCGTCTCGATTCGCACGTCGTTCATCGTCGGCTTTCCCGGCGAGACGGAAGACGATTTCAGGATTCTCTGCGATTTTGTCCGCGCCGCCGAATTCGATTGGATGGGCGTCTTCTCCTACTCCGACGAAGAGACTTCAAAAAGTTTCCATCTCGATGGCAAGGTGGATGAAAAAACGATTGCGCGCCGCCGCGGCGCCTTGATGGCGATTCAGAAGAAAATTTCGGCGCGCAAGCTGCGCGCGCGCGTGGGCCAGCGCGTCACGGCCATGCTCGAAGGCCCGTCGAAGGAATCGGAGTGGATTTGGGAAGCGCGGCTCGAGGGAATGGCGCCCGAAATTGACGGCAAGGTGTACATCACCGAGATCGCCGGCGCGACGGAGGATTCCATGCCCGCGCCCGGCACGCTCGCGACCGTCGAAATCACGGCAGCGCAGGCGTACGATCTGGTCGCTCGCGTGGTGGATTACGGCCGCGACACTTCGCCGCAGCCTTTGCTGCTGCCGCCGAGTCAGGCGAGCCCGTTCACGGTGCTGCCGTCACGCTGACCGCCAGGAGGGCGCCCGCGCATGAAATGGCGCTGCCCCATTTGCCGCAATCCTGTGGATTCCGAAACTCATGCGGATTTTCCGTTTTGCAGCGTGCGCTGCCGAACGATGGACTTGGGCAATTGGGCGAGCGAGAAGTATGTGATCACCGAGCCGGTGATCGACGAATCGTTGCCCGGCCCGCCGCCTGCTTCCACGCCCGATGAATCCGAAAACTGAATCCGCCGCTCCGGAACCAGCGCGAAAACCGCGCTTCTCTCTTTTTATCGCCACCGTCTGCGGCCTCGGCTATCTTCCAAAAGCTCCGGGGACATTCGGCGCTCTCGCTGGCTTTGTGATCTATGTGGGCCTCTATTGGCTCGACGCTTTTGTCCGCAACTCGCTCGTGTTGCATGGCCTGTCGCCACTCGTCGGCGGTGACTTGTATTTCCATAACACTGTTTACGTTGTTGGGCCTGTCAGCCTCTTGAACCTGACTCTTGCACCTGTGATTGCTCTGATCGGCGTTTGGGCCGCGAGCCAAGTGGAGAAATCAGCCGGGGCGAAAGACCCGCAATACGTCGTCATCGACGAAGTATCAGGCCAACAGCTTACCTATGTTCTTGCACTGACGCCACTGAACTGGAAATATTTGCTTTTGGGTTTTATACTTTTTCGGACGTTCGACATCTGGAAGCCGTTCCCGGCGCGGCAAGCGGAATCGCTGCCCGGGGGATGGGGCATAATGGCCGACGACTGGGTCGCCGCAGTGTATGCTGCCCTGGGTCTCTGGCTCGCGAGGATTCTGGGTTTGTAGGTGTTGAGGAATTTCATTTGAAGTCAAACGGCATACCGCACATCGAGAGCATCAAGCCCGCCGCCGCGCTTCCCGGCGGTGAAATCGCTATTCGTGGCAGCGGCTTCGGCGGCCACAACCCTTCGCGCCCGCAAGTGCGTTTCGGCGAAACCGAAGCAAGCCTGATCATGTGCGCGGACAAATTTCTGATCGCGCGCGTGCCGGAGGGGGCTTCGGGCGGCAGCCTCCGTGTACGCGCGGGCGCCGTGGAGAGCCAGCCCTTCCCCATCGCCCTGGGCACTCAACTCGCGGACAATTTGCACCCGGTCACCAATCCCGCCGTGGACTCCGCCGGCAACATCTACGTGACGTACAGCGGGCAGCGCGGGCAAAAAGTGCCGGTGTCGCTTTACCGGATCACGGCGAATCGCATGGTGAAGCCGTTCGTCACCGAACTGATGAACCCGACGGGCCTGGCGCTCGACCGTTCCGGCATGCTCTACGTTTCCTGCCGCAACGACGGCACGATCCATCGCGTCACGCCCGAAGGCCGCAGCCAGCGCTGGATTGAAGGAATGGGCATCGCGACGGGCATCGCCTTCGATAAGGACGAAAATCTTTACGTCGGCGACCGCAGCGGCACGATTTTCAAGATCAGCCCGAGTCGCGAGATCTTTGTGTTTGCGACGCTCGAGCCGTCGCTGGCCGGCTACCATCTCGCGTTCAGCGCGGCGGGCGATCTTTACGTCACCGGGCCGACGATTTCGAGTTTCGACCGCGTTTGCAAAATTACGCCTGCGGGCGAAGTGTCCGCTTTTTTCCGCGGCCTCGGCCGCCCGCAGGGCCTGGCTTTCGATCGCGCCGGTAATCTCTACGTCACCGCTTCTTACGCCGGCCAGCGTGGCATCGTGCGGATCACGCCCTCCGGACAGGCAGAACTCGTGCTCAGCGGCTTGAACCTGGTCGGGCTGGCGCTGCTGCCGGATCGCCGCGTCGTCCTCGCCACCACGAGCACCGTCTATGAACTTCACTGGGATGTCGAAGGCCTTCCGCTGCCTGCCTAGTGGTCGCAGCCGAAACTTTCGCAATTCGTCGGTGTGAATTCGCCGGGGATTGGCGAGACCCAGAGTTGGCGCGGACACGATTAGAATTTCAGAGGTGCACTGAACCGTTTCTGGCCGTTCGAGGATTTTCGAAAACGCCGCGGTTGATTGACATCCGAATGGCGCCGCCGTAGTCTCCTACCGCAAATTCTTGAACGGCACGGGAAAAGCCTTCACTCCCTGCCGCGGGGGGATGGATGAAACGCATCGCTATTCTGCTGGCTTTCTTTCTCGCCGTCTCAATGGCGGGACTGGCTGCGGAGAAACCCAAAATTCTATTTGTCCGCTGCGGCAAATTAATCTATGACGCGGAAAAACCGCCGCTCGATTCGGCCGAGCTGATCGTGATGGACGGCAAAGTCACTGCTGTGGGGAAAAATCTGGAAGTGCCCGACGGCGCCGAACAATTGGACCTTTCCCATTACACGGTTCTTCCCGGCCTGGTTGACGCGCACATCCATCTCTGGACGGGCGCGCGGGGGCAAGATCCGTCGATGCCGCTGGCAGCTCTGCGCGCATCTATGGCGATGCGGTATGCACTCGATTCCGGCGTGGCCGGCGTGCGCGTGCTGGGCAGTTTCGGCTTCGTAGACGTAGCGCTTGCGAACGCTATTGATGAAGGCACGATTCCGGGCCCGCACATCATCGCGGCGGGGCACGCGCTATCCATTCCGGGAGGTCACGGCGATTTCTGGACTTCGCCCGCGGAATCGCCCTTCATCGAATATTACACGCCGCTGCACGGGTTCGTGAATTCGCCCGCCGATGCCGAACGGGCCGTTCACCTGCAGGTGCGCTACGGTGCGAAGGTGATCAAGATTCTGGCTTCGGGCGGAGTGGGCTCGCCGCTCGATTCGCCCTCGACCGAGCAAGTCTCGCCCGAGGAAATGCGCGTGATCGTGGAACAAGCGCACATGGCACACATCAAAGTCGCGGCGCACGTCGAGAATCTGATGACCACTCTCGACGCGCTGCACGCCGACGTGGACTCCATCGAGCACGGTTCGGACCTCAATCAAGTAGCTGTGGACTACATGAAAAGCCACAATGTCGTCCTCGTGCCGACCGTCCACGTCGTGGACGACATCCTCGAAAACGGAGAGAAGGAGCACCTCCCCGACTACATGTTGCGCAAGGCCCGCGAGCTGGCGACCAAGCATTTTCCGAGCTTCGAGCTCGCCTGGCGCAGTGGCGTAACGATCGCCGCGGGCTCCGACCGGAGTTACGAGCCGGGCAAAGGAACGGTTCGCGACGAAATCATGACCGAAGTGAAATACGGGATGACGCCGCAGCAAGCACTCGTCGCCGGCACGAAACATTCTGCCGCGCTGCTGGGATTGAACGGACTGGGCACGCTCGAGACCGGCAAGGAAGGCGACTTCATCGCCGTCGAAGGCGATCCGCTCACCGACATCAAGGCGCTCAAAACCATCAAAGTTGTCGTCTTCCAAGGCAAGATCGTCGTCAACAACACGCACTGAGGATTCCGGCCGGGATTCGAGGGGTGCAGTTTGCCGTTCGGCAAGCGGGGAACAAGCGAAGCCACAGCGCCTTGACGCGCTGGCGAAAAGTTTCCCGGCGATGCGTCTATCCCTTGCTCTTCCTGCTCTGACTCGTGTACAAAACTCACAGATGAAAGCGGAAATCATCGCGGTCGGGTCGGAGTTGCTGACTCCCTATCGCCTCGACACCAATTCGCTGTTCCTCACGGATCAGCTCAATCGACTCGGCATCCGAGTGACGCGCAAGGTCGTGGTGGGCGACGATCCCGCGCTGCTGCGTGAAGCGTTTCGCGAAGCGCTCGAGCGCGTGGAACTGGTGGTCGCGAGCGGCGGGTTGGGCCCCACAGCGGACGACTTGACGCGCGAAACGGTTGCCGACCTGCTCGGGCGTCCACTGATTCGTGACGACGCGATCCTTCATACCATCGAAGCTCGATTCCAACGTTTCGGCCGTAAGATGGCGGAGGTGAACACGCGCCAGGCGATGGTCCCTGAAGGCGCCATCGTGCTGCCGAATGTCCGCGGCACTGCGCCTGGGCTCTGGCTCGAGGCGAACGGCCGCATCGTGCTGCTGCTGCCCGGACCGCCGGTCGAGCTCGAAAGCTTGTTCAAGAGCGAAGTGTGCCCGCGGCTGGCGAAGCGCGCACCCCATGTGCGGCTGTTCACCCGCGACGTGCGCATCACCGGAATGCCCGAATCGGAGGTCGAGCAGCGCGTTGCGCCGATCTATACACAGTACAGCGAGGCTGAAACCACGATCCTTGCCACGCCCGGAGAGATACAACTTCACCCACGCGTCTGGTCGAGCGACGCTGCGGCCGCGGAAAAACTTCACGATGACCTGGTGAAGCGAATGGTATTTGCGGTAGGCGAAAACGTATTCACGACGGCGGGAGAATCGCTCGAAGAAGTTGTCGCCGGCACGCTCATCTTCAATCGCGCCACGATTGCCGTGGCCGAGAGCTGCACCGGAGGCTTGGTGGCGGAGCGGCTGACGAACGTGCCC
>JBGQEW010000058.1:0-14616 GCA_041496565.1 Terriglobia bacterium
CTCGCGCAGCTCCCGCGGCAGCGCGCCTTTCGCAAGCGCGTCGCGCAAGCCCGCAAGCGTCCCCGCCAGTCGGGGCGAGAGAACGGGACATTCCTCCACGGCGCAGAGTGCGGTGGACGCGGCGCGAAAGTAGCCGATGCCAAGCGAGGCGTCCCCTCCGCCCGCGCCGCTCGGACGAACCTTCCATTGCGCGCGATTGCGATAGCCCCAGGGCGGGGAAGCGTGCGCCGTGATGGGGCCATTCCACTCGATGCGGCCGAGCCGCCGCAGCGTCTCGCGGAGTATCTCCGTCTTGTAGCGGAGCTGCGCCTCGTACGGAATGTGTTGATAGTGGCAGCCCCCGCATACGCCGAAGTGGCGGCAGGCCGGTGCGGCGCGCTCGGGCGATGTGGAGAGCAGTTGCTGCACGCGCCCCCGAACGAATTTCTTCTTGCGCTCGACTTCCGTGATCTCCGCCACTTCGCCGGGAATCACAAAAGGAACGAACACGGTCGCACCGTCGCTGTGCGCCAACCCATCGCCGCCATAAATCAGCTTTTCAATCGTGACGTTCATCTTCATGTCAAATAAAACAAACTCAGCCGCGGCAAATCGAAGGCTTCGAACAGACGCTTCTGCGTGTACTGCCGTTCGAGCTGCGCCAGCTGTTCCGCCGTCATCTTTCGCCGGTATGGCGCGAGCGCTCGATCCATTTCGCGCCGGATGTCCAGCATCCTCTCCTCGCTCGCGGCGGCGGGTAGCGCGGCGGCCAGCTTTTCCTCGAGCACGGTCAGCCGCCGTTCCAAGTCCTCGAGGTCCAGCCCTCCCGGCGAATCGAAAAGTATCGTCAGCTCCTCGAGGCGCTTGGCCGATTCCTCGAATCGCGACGCGAGTCCTCTCTGTGCCGCGCTGTGTTTCTCCGCGGCGGCCAACAGGCGTTTGCGATTGCGTTCAAAATAGGCGCGCAGCTCGTCGCGCGAAAAGGGTTCACTCGCCGGCCGCGAAGACTTCGACTCCGGCCCCTTTCCCGCGTGCGCCTCTGCGGCTTCCGTGGCGGCATCGAGCACGGCATCCACGCAGTACGCCAGGCTCTTGAGCTGCCTCCCGGCGGCGGCGCGGCGCGACCGCGAGAAACTTTCGAAGGCGCGATCGATTCCTTTGAGCACCGCTTCGAGCGGAATCCCCGCCTTCTGCCAGGTCTCGACGAGCGCCCAATCGAGCGGCGACACCAGCAAATGCGCGCCGCGCTTCCGCCAAAAATGCTCTTCGATTTCCGTGAAGTAGTTGAAATAGTTGAAGGCGCCCATCGGGTTCGCGCCTGCGGTCAACGGCCGGGCTTTCGCGGTGCGACGGCGGCGCGTGGCGCCGGCTTCTCCGTCGTCGCGGTCTTTGCTTTTCCGGCCACGAGGTTGCGTGTCCAGACCAGGCGCAGGCCCTCGAGCGTCAGAAATTCATCCACCGCTTCGATGTGACGCGACGCACGCGCAATCAGCGGCGCCTGGCCGCCGGTCGCAATCACTCTCGTCTTCGGGCCAAGGACTTCCTTCATCCGCGTCAGGATGCCGTCAACCAGGTCCGTGTAGCCGTAATAGAGGCCGGCCTGCATCGAGGCGGCCGTGTTGGTGCCGATAATTTTGCCCGGGTCCTTGATTTCCACGCGGAACAGCCGGGCCGCGCGCGAAAACAGCGCCTCGGACGAAATGCCGATGCCCGGCACGAGCACGCCGCCGATGTATTCGCCGCGCTCCGACACAGCGTCGAAATTGATCGCCGTGCCGAAATCCACCGCGATGCACGGCCCGCCGTATTTCTCAAACGCCGCCACGCTGTTGACGATGCGGTCCGCCCCCACTTCCTGCGGATTGTCGTAGAGCACCGGCATCCCCGTCTTCACTCCCGGCTCGACGAAGAGCGCCTTCAATTTGAAATATCGTTCGGCCATCTCCGCGAGAGTGGGATTGAGCGGCGGCACGACCGAGCTGATGATGATGCCGTCGATCGCGCTGGCTTCGAGCCCGGCGAGTGAAAACAATTCGCGGATCAGGATGCCGTATTCGTCCACGGTCTGGTCGCGCGCCGTGGTCAGTCGCCAGTTCGCGGCGAGTTCGGTGCCGCGGAACACGCCGAGCACCGTGTTGGTGTTGCCAACGTCGAGGACGAGCAGCATCAGGGTGCCTCGCTCACATCCGCCGAGATTACCGTTTCGACGCGGCCGTCGTCGCGCCGCACGCGCAGCAAACCCGTGGATTCGAGTCCCACCGTCGTGCCGATAAAAGTTTCCATGGCGGTCGAAATCTGCACGCGCTTGCCTTCGTGATAGCTCGAAACGGCCGCAAACCGCGCCAAAATCGATTTCGGCCCTTCGCTGATGAACTGATTGTAGTAGCGGTCCAGGTTGCGGAGCAACCGCTCGAGCACCAAAAGCCGCGAATGCGCGCGCTCGGTCTCCATCCGTAGCGACGTGGCGATTTCTTCGAGGCCTTCGGGCATCTTCGTCTGATTGACGTTGAGGCCGATTCCCACGACGGCGTAGTGGATGCGGTCCGGCTCGGCATACATTTCCGTCAGGATGCCGCAGCACTTGCGCCCGCGCAGAATCACGTCGTTTGGCCAGCGAAGGTCGGTCGAGAAATTCGTTTCCTCGGCAACAACGTCGCGCGCGGCCAGCCCCGCGACCAGAGTCAGCAGCGGCGCGTGTGCCGGAGCGATCGGCGGCCTCATCAGCACGCTGACGTGGATGCCCGCGGATTTCTCCGAAATCCACGAACGGCCGGCGCGTCCGCGGCCCGCGGTCTGTTCCTCGGCGATGACGATGGAACCGTGCAGCTCGCCGGCTTCCCCGAGTTGCATGGCCACGTGATTCGTCGAATCCACTTTAAAGAAATGGTAAACGTGTTTCGCGAACGGAGTCCCGTGCAGCCGCGGCGCGACCAGGCGCGGCACCAGCACGTCCGGGACGCGCTCGCAATGGTAGCCCGTTCCCGCATGTCCTTTAACCTTGACGCCGAGCTCGCGCAGCTTCTCGACCCACCGCCATACCGTCTGCCGTCGCCCGCCGATTTCCTTCGCGATCTTCGCGCCGCTGATGACGATTGTCGAATTTTCGGTCAGCAGTGTCAGCAGCGCGTCGAGGCGCCGGTCGGTCGAGCCTCCGATGTTTGTCTGTCGTTTCGCCGCCATGGAAAGGAGTGCCAGCTTACTTGAGGTCGCCCCCCGCGACAAGCGCGCAGAGCTGTTACTTCGCCCTCCGATCCGAATGAAATTTCGCTTCAGCAGGCCAAGCGGTCGGCGCCGCCGTCAGGGCGTGAAGTTGAACAGCGTCGTCAAATCGCCGATCGCGGGGCTGTTGGTGGGGACGTACGGATTGCCCGCGGAGTTCACGGGATTGGGCAAGTTGTCTCGACTGCGTGCGGAGAGCGGCTTGAGCCCCCAATTCTCCTCCACGAATTTCAAAATCGACGCGTGGTCCGCATAGGTATGGTCCACGTAACCTTTTTTTGCAAACGGCGACACGACGATCATGGGAACACGCGGGCCGTCGCCGAAGAAATCGATCGGCTGAATGTAGCCGGAGTCGTAGAGCCCGCCGGATTCATCAACGGTGATCAGAATTGCCGTATCCTTCCACAAGGTTGGATTGGCTTGCACGGAATTTACGATGTTTTGACAGAAGGCCTCATAGAGCGCGGGGAAGGAAGTTCCCGGATGGGCGTCCACGATGTCATCCGGCTTGACGAACGAGATTGCCGGCAGGTTGCCGCTCTGCACGTCCGCAAAAAATTGCGTAAGGTCCTGGATGTTGCTCTTCAGAGATGTGGTCATGATCGACTTGGAATATTCGAACGGATTGCAGATGTCGTAGTAGTGCATGTACACGCTGCCAATTCCGGGGCTGAAGCCCTCTCCAAAATAGCCCCAGGTAATCCCCTTTGCCGAGAGGGCATCGCCGATCGTGGGAACGGATGAGGGCCCCACGGTGTGGCTCTGGTCCGCGAGCAATGTTCCCGTGCGATCGTAAGCCGCCAACTGATTGTTAACCAGGTAGTACGCTCCGGCGGCGCAATTCCCCGAGTTGAATGGCTTGTAAGGGAGTATCGCGAGATAGTTCAGAATTGGCGCGACCCCTGGCTGCGTGGAATCCGAGCAATTCGTGTAGGACGCGTTGCTCTCGTTGCCGGAATTCACGATATAAAACCCTTCCTGCTGGTACCAATTGTTGCTTCCTGCAAACGGATTCGGATTCTCAATCTGGAGTGCGGGAGGCGTGGCTGGGTTGCCGTTCGAATCGCTGTACACGTAAACATCCGCGGTCCCGAAAGAAATTGAGTTTGGCCCGGTCCCGCCCAGTATGAACTGGTGATAGTTATCGCTGAGAGCGTAAGTGTCCGCAAGGGTGCGAAAGTAGGGCACGTCACCGGCCGCCATGTTGAAGAAGCCCATGGAGACTCCCCCCTGAAACGTTGACTGGTCTTCGAACGGCGAGGGCGGCGGTGTGTTGGAGGTGCCCCAGCCGACGGAAGTGGCCACCCATGCGTACAAATCATGGGCGCATCCGCTGGGGTTCGACGCGGTCATGGACGCAGCACTGCAATCCACCTGTTGCCACATCTGGTAGAAGCGGTGAACCGGGTCGCCGACGGTGCTGTTATATTTCACGTAGTTGGTGATCGCAAACGGGCCATTGGCAAGATTCGTGGGGAAGCGTTTGTCGGGGAAGAAATATAATTGCGGGAAGATACCACCATCGTTCAACAGGGATTGCGAGGCAGCCGGCAAACCGGGATCGGACGTGATGCCGTACTGCACGGCAGGCGGGAAGAGGAGCGGGTTCAATGTGTTGTTGGGCTGCGGCAAGAATGAAAATGCGCCGGTCTGCGGCGGGCTGATTTGGTACGTGCCATTGTCCACCGCTTGTTTCTGCGCCGCTTCGGCGAAATTCGGCCCAGGCAAGCCCGCTGTTGTGACGATCTGGCGCGACAGTAAGTTGGAGACCTGTTGCGTTGTGTCGGCAGGCTGGTACGTGGCGAAGAGATTGTCGAAGCTTCGGTTCTCTCCAATGACGACGATTAAATGTTTGATCGGAGTTGTCGTGCTCGACGACCCTTGCCCCGACGGGGTGGACGCAGGGAATCCGCTGCATCCTCCAAGCTGAAGTGCAAGACAGAGTGCGAGCAAGATTCGGCAACTGCGGGTCCCACAATTCGAGATCATCTCCACCACTCCTGGCTTCCTGCAATTCTCAGAACATGTGCGCCGATGCGGCTGCCTCGCTAGGCAGTCGAGCCTGCCGCCCTCTCGAGTTGCGCCAGACGGTCGCGAAGCTTTTGGTATTCCGCTTGGCGCTCGGCCATCGTGGTTTCGAGTGTGCGGACAACTTCGGCGGGCGCGCGGCTGCGGAACGTATCGTCGGCGAGGCGCGTGCGCTTCGATTCGAGATCTTTCGCCAGGCGGTCGGTTTCCTTGCGCAGGCGCGCGACCTCGGCTTTGACATCAATCGCGTCTCCGTAGGCGATTCGCAAATCGAATTGCGCCGAGGAGCGCGTCGCCCCGCCCGACGAATCAAACCGGTCCGCAGAAACTTTCAGCTCGGAAAGCGTGGCGAGAGGCAACACGAAATCGAGGTTGGCCTCGACAAGCTTGCGCACGCCTCCGTCGCTGGCTGCGAATTCGGCGGCGATTTTCTTCTTGGGATCGAGCTTCAATTCCGCGCGCAGATTTCGCGCCGCAACGACGATCTCTTGCAGCAGCGCCATCTGCCGCTCGGCATCTGCGTCGCGCCGGGCCGGCTGCGGACCGGGGAACGGTTCGAACGCGATCGATTTCGCACCTGCGCGCTGCGGCAGCTTGTGCCACAGATCCTCGGTCAGGAACGGCATGAACGGATGCAAGAGCCGCAGCGCCGCTTCGAATACCGAAAACAGGTTGCGCCAGGTGGCGGCCGCAGCCTCGCGGTCCGCTGCGCCGAGTCGCGGCTTCACCCACTCGATGTACCAGTCGCAGAAATCGCCCCAGAAGAAGTGGTAGATGACGTGCGCCGCTTCGTGGAAGCGGAAATGTTCGAGCGCGTCGCTGATTACGTCTCGCACCGCAGCGAGCCGCGAAAAAATCCAACGATCCGTCAGCGCCATCTCACCCTTGTGCTGGTACGGCGCCGCCGCCCGGATGTCCGGAGCGGCCAATTCTTCGAGCGTTACGCCCGCGGCCTCGATTTTCTCGAGATTGAAAAACAGGAATCGCGCCGCGTTCCAGATTTTGTTCGCGAACGCGCGATAGCTCAGAATCCGCTCTTCGCTCAGGGCGATATCGGTGCCCGGCGCGGCCATCACCGCCAGCGTAAAGCGCAGCGCATCGGTGCCGTGCTTCTCGGCAATCTCGAGGGGATCCACCACGTTGCCGCGCGTCTTCGACATCTTCAATCCGTGCGGGTCGCGCACAATCGCGTGCAAATAGAGCCGATGGAAGGGAATTCGCTCTTCGATTTTTACGCGCTCAACCAGATGCAGACCCATCATGATCATTCGCGCGTCCCAGAAGAACAAAATGTCGTAGCCGCTGATCAGCAAGCTCGTGGGGTAGTAGGTGCGCAGGTCTTCGGTGTTGTCCGGCCAGCCGAGCGTCGAGAACGGCCACAGCCCTGAGCTGAACCACGTGTCGAGTACGTCGGTATCCTGCGCAAGTTTCGAGCCGCCGCACGCGCCGCATTGTTCCGGCCCGCTCGCGGCCTGCGCGCGGCCATTCACGAGTTCAACGCGTGAATCGCGCGCTGGCGTCATCGCGCCGCAATCGGCGCAATGCCAGATCGGAATCCGGTGGCCCCACCAAAGCTGGCGCGAGATGCACCAGTCGTGGATTCGTTCCATCCAGTCGAGGTAAACGCCTTCCCAATTCTCCGGGACGATGGGGATCAGCTTGTCGCGCACCACTCGAGCCGCCTCCTCGGCGAGTGGTTTCATTTTGCAGAACCACTGCACGGAAACTCGCGGCTCGATCTCGGATTTGCACCGGTCGCAGACGCCGGTCGCGTGCGTGTGATCCGTCACACGGTCGAGCAAGCCGAGCGCCGCGAGGTCCTCGACGATTTTCTCGCGCGCGGCATAACGATCGAGGCCGGCATACTTGCCCGCCGCTTCGCTCATGCGCGCATCGTTCGTCATCACATCGATCTCGGGCAGATGATGCCGCCGGCCCATCTCGAAGTCGTTCGGGTCGTGCGCCGGCGTAACTTTCACCGCCCCGGTTCCGAATTCGCGGTCCACGAAGTCATCCGCGATAATCGGAATCTCGCGATTCACCAGCGGCAGCAAGACTTTCTTGCCGGCGAGATGCTGGTAGCGCTCGTCGTCCGGATGCACGGCGACGGCGGTATCGCCCAGCATCGTCTCCGGCCTCGTCGTGGCCACCACAATGTGTTCCTTCGAACCGGCGACGGGGTAGCGGATGTACCACAACTTGCCGGCGCGCTCGACGTGCTGCACTTCCAGATCGCTGATGGCTGTCTGGCAGCGCGGGCACCAATTGACCATGTAGCGGCCGCGATAGATCAGCCCCTCGCGATACAGCCTCAAGAACGCCTCAAGCACCGCTCGGTAGAGCGCCGGCTCGAGCGTGAACCGCTCGCGCGTCCAATCGCAGGAAGTCCCCAGTCGAATCATTTGCCGCTTGATCGTGTCGCCGCTCTGTTCCCTCCACTGCCATACGCGCCGCTCGAATTCCTCTCGCCCGAGCTGCTGTCGTGTGAGCCCTTCTTCCGCGAGCTGCCGCTCGACCACGAACTGCGCACCGATTCCGGCATGGTCCATGCCCGGCAGCCACAGGGTTTGGAAGCCGCTCATTCGCCGCCAGCGCACCAGTATGTCAATCTGCGTGTGTTCGAGCATGTGGCCGATGTGGATTGAACCGGTAATATTCGGCGGCGGCAACGCGATGGAAAAAACAGGCCCGGGGGCCTTCGGGTCGGCGCGAAACAGCTTCTCTACGAACCAGGCTTGCGCCCAGCGTTTTTCGATTTCTTGCGGCTCATAGGCCTTGGGTATTTCTCGCTGCATGTCCGGTCTTTTTTTCGATGGGCGCTTCGGCGATTTTCACGGCGTCCACTCGAAACAAAACACTATACGAGGCGGACGCTGGCCGCGTCAAATTCCACTCGCGAATCCGGCTTCGTCAGACTTGCAGTTGTGGAATTGCGGGAGGAGGCGCGGCTGGCTAGTGCTCTTTCTTTTCGAGTTCGTGCTGCAGGAGCGATTCGACCAGCGGGCGGACCAGTTCGTGCGACAAGATGGCGTGGAGTTGTGGTTCGAGGCGTTCGAGCACCTTGCTCACAATATTTTCCACCAGCGCCGGGTCGGCACTCGGCGGAGCAGGGTAGGATTCGATGCCCCTGCCTGAGAAATGTGCCTCGGCGAACGCGTTGTGCTCTCCGGGCAGCGCCATCAGGTGTTCCCGCTCTTCCGCGCCCTCTGGGGCCGTCTGCTGAGTCGGCAGCAATTCGGTTTGGTCGTCCACCGGAGTATAGGGAGACGGGCCTCCAGTGAAGGAACTCTGCGTTCGCGGCGCTTCCTGCGCGGGCGCAGATTCCGAGTCCGCCTCCTGATTCGGGGCCTGCTCTGCACCCGAGCGAAACGGGATGACGCCCGAAGCCTCCGAGTGCTGCTCTGCCGGCGGCTTCGCCGAAAAGGTTTGGCTAGACGGGATCGATGAGGCGGCGGGCGCCGCTTCCCAGGATTCGGTTGCTTCCTGCGGCACGGAAATTGACGGCATTCCCGACATCAATTCCATCCACTCCGCAGGGCTGGCCGCCAAATCGTCCAGCGCGCTGGCACTCACCGAAGCGGCCGGATCCTCTCCGGTGATGGAATGTCCGGGAAACGTGATCTCTTCTGTCGGCGCATCCGCTGAATCCTGAATCGTTAGCGCCGATTCTCGTGCTGGCTCGTCAGGCTTTGGGATCGCAGGAGCTGAGCCCCCGGGGATGGAAATTTCCAGGTTCTCGTTGCCGGCTTGCCACTGGCTGAAGGATTCTTTCCAGGCCGCGGACGAATCCGCATCCAGCGTCGCTTGCGGGGAGTTCAGCGTCTCTACGGTTTCCGAGGGATCTTTCCAGCTCGCGGATTCTCTCGCTTCCGAACCCTCTTCCGCAGAAGCGGCTGCCTTGTCCTCCTCCGTGGAGATGGCTTCCGAGTCTGCGTCACGCAGGTTCAGCGGGCCGCTGGTGAAAGTGAATTCCTCCGGTTGCGGTTCCGGAAATTCCTGCTCGGGAGCCGGCCGCGGTGGAGGTGGCGCAGCTTGTTGCGGCTCGGGCACCGGTTGAGGAGCAGCGTGCTGTTTCTCGATTCCGGCCAGGAAGCCTGTCACCATGGCGATCAGCGGATCGGGAGGCACGAATGGCTTCTTGAGCACGCCATTGGCGCCCACTCGATGCGCTTCTTTTTCATCCAGGGGGTCGAACGCGCCGATCAGGAGCACGACTGGGATATGCGCAAATCGGGGCTCTCGCTTGATGTAGTCGCAAACCTCGTACCCGTTGCGCACGGGCATGAACACGTCGGCCAGTACCACATCGGGATTCGTCTCTGCCAGCTTGCGGACTGCGGCTTCGCCGTTTCCCACAGCCACAACTTTGATGCCGTGTTCCTGCAACGCCAGGGCAACCATCTTCTGGATGTTGCTGTTGTCATCGGCGACCAGGATTGTGGGCACCTTAAGACCCCTTCGGGCGCGCCTAGACTGTGCGCACCGACACCTCTGAACCCTGAACTATTGGTAGCACCCTGGGCCGGTCGAGTCAACCGGCCCGAAGTACAGGGGTGCCTGACCCGGCAGCAGGGAGGAAAGGGGCTACCAGGGGATGAGTTTGCGCAACCCTTTCTTCTTCTTGCTGCTCGACTCGTTCTTGTCCTTATCTTTCGAGTCCTTGGAATTCTTGTCGGATGCCTTCTTGTGAGGGTCTATCGGGCTTGGAGTGGTGGTAGCAGGCTTTGGGTCGGTCGCCGGCGCGGTTGCTGCCGGGGGATTGCTGGCGGCAGGGGCGTTCGTACCCGTCCCCGGAGCGCTCTCCGAGCCAGCCGGCACCGTTTCCACCGCCACTGATCCGCCTCCACCGCCTCCGCCACCACCCACGCTCGACACGCCACCCTGCCGGAGGACCTCAGAGCCCCCGGTATCGCTAGGGGGATTCAGATTCGGCTGGCCCGAGTGCGCAGCCATCGAGACGTCAGGGTTGCTTTTCAACATCCCCATCGGAGTCCTGAAAATGCTGCGACGCACATGGGGAGCTTGCTGCTCTTGTTGCATTCGAGCCAGCGCTGCGGGGTCAGCTTGTGGAACCGGAAATCCGCCGGCAATCAGTTTCTGTTTTGCGTCCGCCACCAAGGGCGAGAGCGGATAGTCGCGCACAATGCGCTGATAGTAGCGTGAAGCGACTTCCCGGAATCTCGCTTTCTCATCTTCGTTGCGTCCCTGGCCCCCGTAAATGTCACCGAGCATCCAGAGTGCTCTGTCGCTTTGGCTGTAGAGCGGATAGCGGTCGGTCAATTCAATCAAGCGCGCCGCTGCGGCTCGATAACTGCTTGGCGTATCCCTCACGTAATAAAAGTGCGCGACGCGGAAATCGCCCTCGGCGACGACTTCCTGCACATCCCGCAAGCGTTGCTCCGCCTGCGGCAGCAGGGGATTTTGCTGAAATTTCAGAATGAAAGTCTGGAATTCATCTTCCGCCTGTTCCGCTTGCGTGCGGTCGCGGTCAGGCTTTTCCATCATCTGATAATGGGCCATGCCGATCTGCATCTGCGCGTACGCGGCTTCGTCGAGAAACGGGAAAAAAGTTTCGAAGTCCTTGTACTCGGAGACCGCCTGCGTGAATCCCGAGGTCCCGCCCTCTTTGTAATACGAATCGGCGAGGGCCAGCTTCGCTTTCGCCAGGTATTCGCTGTCCGGGTAGGTGTTGATCAGGGTTTGCAGGCTGAGCCGCGCGATCGTGTAGCGGCTGTGCTTGATATCATCCATCGCCCGGTCGAAGAGGACCTTATCCGGCTCGACCGAGCTGTTGGTCGATGGGCCATTGTTTTTCTTCTTCCCGCCGAACAGACAACCGCTGGCGGGCAGGACGAAAAGAAGCGCTGCGACAAGCAGGCGCACGTTGGATCGGGAAGTTCCTGTCATCACACCTTCTGTGTTATCGCCTCAGTGGCAAGTTGACGTAGTTGGCGAACGGCTGTCGCAGCATCCGGAGTGTGGAAGATCGAAGTGCCAGCCACCAAAGTATCGGCCCCCGCGAGAACGAGTTCCCCCGCGTTCTCCGGCCCCACGCCGCCGTCCACTTCAATTCGGAACACACAATTATAGCGTGAGCGCATCTGTTTGAGCTGCCGAATTTTCTCCAGCGCCGCCGGATTGAACTTCTGTCCCCCGAAGCCCGGATTCACGGACATCACCAGCACCGTCTCCACCCGGTCCAGAACTTCGCTCAGCAGCGCCGCCGGCGTTGCCGGGTTGATTGCCACCCCCGCTTCCGCATCGTGCTCGTGAATCGCGGCGATTACGCGATCCAGATGCGGTGTCGCCTCCTGGTGAACCAAAATGCGGTTTGCTCCCGCCTTTGCAAAGGCCTCGATGAAGCGCTCAGGCCGCTCAATCATCAGATGCACATCGAGGGGCAACTTGGTTGCTTTCCGCACCGCCTCCACCACCGGCACGCCGATCGAAATGTTCGGCACGAAGTGGCCGTCCATGACGTCCACGTGGATCACCGCGGCGCCGCCTTGTTCTGCGGCGTGGATTTCCTCGCCCAGGCGAACAAAATTGGCGGCGAGAATGGAGGCAGCGATTTCGATGGGGCGGCGCGTCATGATGCCAGTGTTGCCAAACGGAATTCTAGCACAGCCTCCGAGCGTCCTTACTGCGCAACTTGCAGCTCGATCGTTGTGTTCACGTCCACGCGTGCCCCGCGCAGGGGAGATTGCCCTGCCACAATCCCGGATCCCATCACCGGCAACGCAAAGGAAGTTATCTTCGAAACCCTCAAACCAGCTCCGGCAAGTTTCTGTTCCGCTTCCGGAAGCGTGAGACCCGTGAAATCCGGCATCACGTAGGCGGGCGGCCGGGGGCCAAGCGAGACGAGCAGGTCCACGTGCGGGCTGATAGCATCGGAGGTTCCTGGGGCGGGTTCCTGTTGCACAACGTCATCCGCCGCGTAGTTCGCCAAGTAGACGCTTGAAAGTTCGCCGACTTGCAGGCCTCCGCGCAACAGTTCGATGCGTGTCGCGCGCAAACTCTTGTCGGTGAGGGCGGGGATGGTCACGTGTTGCGGTCCGAGGCTCAGAACGACGTGCGCTCGCTGCCCCCTTTTCACCTTAATGTCCGGTGGCGGGCTTTGTCGCACAACTGTGTCAACCGGCTTATCGCTGTAGACCCGGTCGTCCACTTTCATCGTGAGCCCGAGTTTCTGGAGCACTGCGAGGGCATCTGTCGTTTTCTTGCCGGCGAGCTGCGGCATCTGCACTTCGCGGCCTTGAATGGCGAAACGCATCGCCGTGATCGCGCTCAGAAACGCCACCGAACCCAGCACGAACACCAGCAGCGCCAGTTGCCCGAACCATTCCAATCGTTTGCGGAGAAGCTTCATTCTTCGGCCTCGCGCAGACTAGCACGCCCGCGCTTCCCCTTCAACGCAACGCCTCGAGAGTTGTTTCTCTCGGGTTATCTATTCTGCGCCCTCTGTGGCGAACGGTCTCGCCGTTGCAGCTTCCCGCCCTAGGGCTTCTCCAGTACGCACGCGTAGAATCCATCCGTGTGCTGCTCGGGCGGAAACGTGCGAAACGCTCCAATCGAATCGAACAGGCCGGCGGCGGCAACGCCTTCGGCAAGGTGTGGTGCAAGCCGTGCCGCGGATTCCGCCGAAGGCGCGAGCTTCGCTTTGCCGGTGCGCAGCGCTTCCTCGACCACCTGCTCATTTTCTTCCGGCTCGAGGGAGCACGTCGCATAGACCAGCCGGCCTCGCGGCGCGAGATGCGCGATCGCCGTCGAAAGCAGCGCCGCCTGTCGCCGGTGAAATTCGCCGAGTTCTTCCGGCCGCAGCCGCCAGCGAATTTCCGGATTGCGCGCCAGCGTGCCCGTCCCGGAGCAGGGAGCGTCCACCAGCACGCGATCGAATGTTTCGCGGAAAGGAAGCGCGACCAAGGCGTCTAGCGCGATGGTGCGCACGTTTCTGATTCCCTGCCGCGACAACCGCGCTTGCATCTCTCGCAAACGATGCGGGTGCAGGTCCGCGGCGATGACTAGCGCCGTAGCACCCGCCGCTCGCGCCAGCGTCGCCGTTTTTCCTCCCGGCGCCGCGCAGAGGTCAAGAACGGATTGGCCCCGCTCGACTCCGAGGAGCAGCGGAACCGCTTGGGAAGCTTCATCCTGAATCGAAATCGAGCCGTCGCGAAATTCTTGCGAGCGCGCCAGGCTGCCTCCGTGAACCACGACCGCAGCGCGCAGCAGCCGCCCGCGCTCAATTTTCAGTCCGCCGCGTTCGAGCGCCCGAATGATTTCGTCACGGCGCTTCGGCGCCGGCACTGTGGCGGCAATCCTCGGCGCTCGGTTGTTCGCTTCGAGCAGGCCCCGTGTGCGCGCTTCGCCGAAGTTCACCAGCCAGCGCTCGACCATCCACGTGGGATGCGAATGCAAAATGCCGAGCCGGTCCGCCGGCGCGAGCTCCGCAGGAATGAGCTCTTCGATTTTCGCGCGTGTGAGTTCGGACGCGTCACTCGCGGCCCGTCTCAGTACTGCATTCACCAGCGGCGCCGCCGAGCGCTTCCGCGCGCTCTTCACCATTTCCACGGCTTCATTCACCGCCGCGCGCGCCGGGACGCGATCGAGAAAACACAGTTGATAGAGCCCGATCCGCAGCGCCAGCAAGACTTCGAGATCAAAGCCCGCGACCGGCTTCTTGGCAAGCCGCTCCAGCAGAAAATCGAGCAGCCGCCGCCGGCGCAACACGCCGAGCGTCACTTCGGTCGCAAGCGCCGCATCTTCGTTCTTCACATTTTCTGTGAGCCGCGAATAGAGCAGGTCTGACGCGTAGGCGCCGCCGTCTTCGACGCGACGCAGCACATCGAACGCAATTCTCCGCGCGGGCGATACGCTCATCGCCGCTCATCAGAACACACTTTTGCGTCGGTGTGGAGCAGGGAAGGAGATCTTCGATAGAAAGGGAAGGCAGGGGCGAAGTGGACGGCGATTTTCGCAGCCCGTCGTCCTCCGCCCCTGCCGGGATTCACCTGCCAAGCGGCTGCCCGCTTAGCCGTTGGAATTTACTTGCTGTTTGGCATGTAGCTCAGGTCCGCCCGAAGCGTGACCATTTCGGTCCATTGGTGCGCGACTGCCTTACCCACCGCCTCCATCAATTCCTCGGCTTCGTGGCGGCCGAAGGCCTTTTCAAGCATCACCGGGAACGGCGGATCGGGCTCAGCCATGTCCGCCCAGTTCTCGTGCGGGATCGTGAGCACGTAGTGCGGCCCTTCGCCCCCGTTCACCAGCATGTACCACACGTAATGCGCGGGCCAGTTCGTCTTGTTGATTCCTTCCGTGATCTTGCGGATCGCATAGTTGAAGTCGTCTTCGTGTCCCGGCTTCAGCATGAAATGGCTCACGTCCTGC
>JBGQEW010000059.1:0-14599 GCA_041496565.1 Terriglobia bacterium
CCTGCGCATCTTGAAGAATGCGGTGCGCA
Organism: Terriglobia bacterium; assembly: GCA_041496565.1. Taxonomy (GTDB): domain Bacteria; phylum Acidobacteriota; class Terriglobia; order Acidiferrales; family UBA7541; genus JBGPTK01. The sequence continues at coordinate 30 of JBGQEW010000059.1, forward strand.
AGCGCGAGGCCACCTCGGTCGGCTTGATTGGCAACTGCGCCACCGTGATTCCGGAGCTGGCGAGCCGGGGTGTCGTGCCGGACTTACTCACGGACCAGACCAGCGCGCACGATCCCCTCTTCGGCTACATCCCGCAAGGAGTGTCGCTCGAAGATGCGGCGGAGCTGCGCAAGCGCGATCCCGATACGTATCAGAAGCGCTCGATGGAATCGATCGCGAGGCACGTCGAAGGGATGCTCGCGTTACAGAAGATGGGTGCGGTGACGTTTGACTACGGCAACAACATCCGCACCATGGCATTTCAGCAGGGCGTAAAGGACGCCTACGACTTTCCGGGCTTCGTGCCCGAGTACATTCGCCCGCTTTTCTGCGAGGGCCGCGGACCGTTCCGCTGGGCCGCGCTTTCGGGCGAGCCCTCGGACATTGCGCGCACCGATGACCTCGTCCTGCAAATGTTTCCCGAGGACACGACGCTCACGCGGTGGATCGCGCTGGCGCGCAAACGCGTGCACTTCCAGGGACTGCCATCGCGCATCTGCTGGCTCGGCTACGGCGAACGCGACAAGTTCGGACTTGCATTGAACGACCTCGTCGCGAAAGGAAAGCTGAAGGCGCCAATCGTCATTGGCCGTGACCACCTCGATTGCGGCTCGGTGGCGTCGCCGTTCCGCGAAACCGAGAAAATGAAAGATGGCTCGGACGCCGTGGCCGACTGGCCGCTGCTCAACGCGCTGCTCAACACCGCGAGTGGCGCAAGTTGGGTCTCGATTCACAACGGCGGCGGCGTGGGCATCGGCTACGCGCAGCATGCCGGGCAAGTAACGGTCGCGGACGGAACGAAGGAAATGGCCGCGCGGATCGAGCGCGTGCTCACGAACGATCCCGGCATCGGCGTGGCGCGCCACGCGGACGCGGGCTACAGCGAAGCTGCCGATTTCGCGCGCAAGCATCGAATCAAAATACCGATGCTGTGAGCTCCCGCGCGGCGGCTGAGGGACTTTTCGCCTGCTCGTGCGATTCCAGTACGAAGTCTAATTCGAATCGTGCGCTTCAGTTCGGCTGGTTGTAGCCGGGGCCGCGAAGAACTTTGCCGGGCAACGCATTGGTCATCTTGCTTCCTTCGATCACGAGCACGCCGTTCACCAGCACGAAATCCATCCCCACGGATAGTTGATTGGGATTCTCGAAGGTGGCCAGGTCGCGCACCTTCTCGGGATCGAAGACAACCAGGTCCGCCCACATGCCTTTCTTCAGCACGCCGCGGTCGGTGAGCCGCATCCGTTGTGCCGGCAGGGCGGAAAATTTTCGGATCGCGTCCGGCAATGTCAGCAGCTTCTGTTCGCGTACGTATTCCCTCAAGATTCTCGGAAACGTTCCGTACGCGCGTGGATGCGGGTGCTCCTTTCCCAGCAGGCCTTCCGGCGAGGCGCCGGAGGAATCGTTGTCAATCGAGACCCAAGGCTGTTGGAGCGCCAGCTCGACGTCATTCTCCGACATCGCGAAAACTGCGGCGGACGTGAACGCGCCATCTTGAATCAGGATGTCGCAAATCACGTCGATCGCATCTTCATTCCACATCTTGGCGATTTCAGAGACGCGCTTGCCCTGCAAAGGAAGCAGCTTAGGATTTTGCACGACGCTGATTAAAATTCCGTCGGGTCCGGGGACTTCCATCCACTCGTTGTCCCAAGTCGTGGAGGGTGTCTCCATATCTCTTCGAATCCGCGCGCGCGTGGCCGGATCCTTCAGCCGCTCGATCAGCTTGACATCGCCGCCATCGTGCGCCCACGGCGGGATGAACGCCGAAAGCAAGTTGAACCATGCGGTATAGGCGTAGGTGTCGGCGGTGACGTCCACGCCTTGCGCGCGCGCGTCGTCAATAATCTTCACAATTTCCGGCATGCGGCCCCAGTTCGGTTTGCCGGCAGCCTTGAGGTGCCAGATTTCGACGGGCGTGTGCGCTTCGCGGCCGATGCGAATGGTTTCGGCGAGCGCCTGCGCGATACTGTCGCCTTCGTTGCGCATGTGCGTGGCATAAATGCCACCGTACCTGGCGCTCTCCGCAGCGAGCGCGATTAATTCCTCCGTGGACGCATAAGGCGCGGGTGCGTATTGAAGCGAGGTCGAAAGGCCAGCGGCGCCATCGCGCATGGCCTTGCGCACGAGCGCCTTCATTTGCCCCAGCTCGGCAGCGGTCGGCGCACGATCTTCATCGCCAATCACCATGCGGCGCACTTGCGTCGCTCCGACGTAACTTGCAAGATTGATGCCCATGCCCTGCTTTTCGAGGCGCGCAAAGTATTGACCGAGCGAGCGCCAGTCAGGCGTGATCTGGTAATGCGCATAGCTCACGCGATCGGCTTTGATAATGCGGTCGTTGAGTGGCGCGGCCGAGCGACCTTCGCCGGTAATTTCCGTCGTGATGCCCTGATAGATTTTCGACGGCAGATGCGGATTCACAAGAATTGTCAGTTCCGATTGGCCGAGCATGTCAATAAAACCGGGAGCGACGACGCGGCCGGCGGCATCAATCGTTTTCTTCGCGGGAGCGTTCGCGAGGTTGCCGATTGCGGCAATGCGGCCATCGCGGATGCCGATATCGCCCGAATACCACGGCGAGCCGGTACCATCGAGGATGTGGCCGTTGCGGATTACAATGTCGTACGGCTGCGCACGTCCCGGCGCTGCCTGGCCGGTACGCGGCGTCTGCGGCGCGGAGAAAGCCGGTGAGCCTGCAATGATTAGAGCAAGTACAAGCTCAATGATTCGTTTCAGCATAATTGCTCCTTTCCGAAGAATCCCCAGGTCAACCGCAACAACACCCGTCGCGATGGGACATGAGCCCTAGATACCCCTTCCGCGCGTTCGAGTATATCCCGTGGAGTTGTACGCGGCTCTGGACATTTCCGGCCGCCTGCATGGCTTCTGGAAAGCAACCCTATACCGGCCACATCTGTCTCAGCGACTACGATGCGCGAAGGTTGCGCCGGACGGTCGTTTTTCAGTACCGTGAGTGTCGCCATTGGAGCGCTTTGGCTTGACAACCTGGCTCATCACCGGCTGCTCGGAACTTGTTACGCTGGAGGGACCGGCGCCGCGCCGCGGCCGCGAGCTCGGCGATCTCGGCATCGTTCGCGATGGCGCACTGCTCATCACCGGCGACCGGATCGCCGCCGTGGGTCCGCGCAGCCGGATCGCACGCCTGCGAGAGGCGCGCAGCGCGCAGCGGCTCGATCTCAACGGTCGCGTGGTTCTGCCCGGTTTCGTGGATTCGCATACGCATCTGGTCTTTCCCGCGAGCCGCGCCGCCGAGTACGAGCAGCGCATCGCCGGCGCCACCTACGAAGAAATCGCTCGCGCGGGCGGCGGAATTCTTTCCACGATGAAGCGCCTGCGCCGCGCGCCTGCCGCGCGATTGAGAGAGGCCGCACTCGCGCACCTCGACGAATTTGCAGCGCATGGGACGACGACCGTCGAAGCGAAGAGCGGCTACGGACTCGATCTCCCCAGCGAACTCAAAACCCTGCGCCTGCATCGTGCTCTGAACCAGGAACATCCGCTCGATGTCGTTTCCACCTTCCTCGGCGCGCACATCGCGCCGCCTGAGTTTCGCCGCCGGCCGGACGCCTATGTGGATTTGCTCGCGCGGCGTTGGATTCCGCAAATCGCGCTTGCCGGCCTGGCCGAGTTTTGTGACGCTTTCTGCGACCGTGGCGCGTTCACCGTCGCACAGGCGCGCCGCGTGTTGACGGCCGCGCGCGCCTGCGGAATGAGATTGCGGCTCCACGCCGAGCAGCTCGCGCGAACGGGCGCGGCGCGGCTCGCGGTGGAGTTGCACGCTTCGAGCGCCGACCATCTCGAGAACGTCAGCCGCAGCGACATCGCCGCGCTCGCCAAATCCGATGTCACCTGCACGCTATTGCCTGGTTGCTGTTTCCATCTTGGGCTCGCGCGCTATGCCCCGGCGCGCGCCCTCGTCGGGGCCGGCGCCATCGTCGCTCTTGCCACAGACTTCAATCCCGGCACCAGCCCTACGCTCAACATGCAGATGATCCTCTCGCTTGCCTGCACGCAGTTGCGCCTAACTCCTGCAGAGGCGATTGCCGCTGCAACGATCAACGGAGCCTACGCGCTGCGGCGTCACGACCGCATCGGCTCGCTCCAAGTTGGCAAATACGCTGACCTCGCCGTGTTCGATCTGGCTGACCATCGCGAAATCCCGTATTATTTCGGGGTGAATCACTGCGTGCTGACGATGAAGCGTGGTGAGATTGTTTTTCCGCGGAAGGACGTGTGACACTGCTCTGGCCCGCCACTTGAGAGGCAGGGTCTGTTCCTGCCCAGGAGGCTTTCCGCGCCTGAAGACGCGGGCTACGAGCCGATGGCAGCCATGGACGAATCCTGAATGAACCGGCTGATTGAGTGCGTGCCCAATTTTTCCGAAGGCCGCGACGCCAAGAAAGTTGACGCGATCGTGGACGCGATGCGCTCGGTCGCAGGCGTTTACGTGCTCGACCGCGAAAGCGACGCCGACCACAACCGCTCGGTGATCACACTGGCGGGAGAGCCCGAAGCCGTGGCGGAAGCGGCGCTGCGGGGCGTTGGCAAGGCGCTCGAGCTGATCGATTTGACGCGGCACACCGGCGCGCACCCCAGGCTCGGCGCGACCGACGTGGTCCCGTTTATCCCCATCGAAGGCGTGACCATCGAGGATTGCGTCGCGCTCGCAAGAAAGACCGGCCGCGAGATTTGGGAGCGCTTCCGCATCCCTGTTTATTTTTATGAAGCCGCGGCGCAAAGGCCTGAGCGCGCCAACCTGGAGAACATTCGTAAGGGCCAGTTTGAAGGCGTGCGCGAGGACGTGTTGAAAAATCCCGACCGCTCTCCCGACATCGGTGAGCCGCGGCTGCATCCCACCGCCGGGGCCACTGTGGTCGGCGCGCGCAAGTTCCTGATCGCCTACAACATCAATCTCAATACGCCCGACCTGGAGGTTGCGAAGCGGATCGCCAAGACAATTCGCTTTTCGAGCGGCGGCCTGCGCTACGTGAAAGCGATGGGCGTCGATTTGCGTGCGCGACGCCTGGCGCAGGTTTCGATCAACCTCACCGATTTCGAACAGACGCCCATCCATCGCGTCTTCGAAATGGTCAAGCGCGAGGCGGACCGCGATGGCGTTTCGATCGTGGGAAGCGAAATCGTCGGGCTTGTACCCAAGCGCGCCATCGAGATGACTTCGGATTTCTATCTTCAACTCGAAAACTTCTCGCCCGCGCAAGTGCTGGAAAATCGGCTCGCAGCCGCGCTCAGCGGCGCACCGATGGAAAGTGCCGGCAAGCTCGCGGCGCTGGCGCAGCCGTTTCTCGATGCGGTCGCGGCGCCGACGGCGGCGCCCGGCGGCGGATCGGTCGCCGCGCTGGCCGGCGCCCTCGGCGCCAGCCTGGGACAAATGGTCGCGGGACTCTCGCGCAAGAAGAAATCGCAGGCCGCATTCGTCGCGCCGCTGAGCGCCGCGCTTGCGGAGTTTCTAGCTGCCGCCGAAATGCTCACGAAAGCGATTGATCGCGATGCGGAGTCCTTCAACGCCGTGATGGCCGCCTACAAACTGCCGCAGGAGACCGTCGAAGAAAAACGCGCGCGCGGCGCAGCAATCGAACAAGCGACGCAGGGCGCCGCCGAAGTGCCGATGCAAGTGGCGGAAAAGGCCGTCGAAGTTTACGAGCGATTGGGGCAACTGGAAGCCATGTCGAGCGCTTCTATGTTGTCAGACCTGCGCGTGGCCCGGCTGATGGCCGCGGCCGCCGTCCGCGGCGCGCTGGAAAACGTGGCCATCAATCTCAGCTCGCTTTCCGACGCCGCGATGGTCGGCGCGATGCGTTCGCGCGTGCTGAGCATCGAGGCGCGACTCAGCGAAAACTCAGTTAGCGCAGGCCGATAGAAAAGTTTTGAAGAGCCGCGGGAGTTCCGTCAATCCGGCTCGACGCTTCCCGCAAGGCCAAGGAGTCAAAGCCGTGAAGAAACAAGTCCGCTGGACCATTCTGGCAGCGAGTGTGCTGCTTGCGCTCTCCGCCCTCGTGCCGCCGCCAAGCGCCGCGGGCACCCTGAGCACCGCCATCATCGGCATGTTCCCCAAGGATACCGGCGAGTTCGCGTACGCCGATCTGAAGACCGCGCGCAAGCTTCCGTGGTTCGGTCAGCTTCGAGACCAGATGCTTCCGAGCCGTTTCCGCGATTTCGAGCGGTTCCTCAGCTCCGCGGGGATTGACCCCAATACGCAGGTGGACGAACTCGCCTGGGGCTCGCTCGGCGCGACGAAGGATCAAGGAGAACAAATCCTCGGCGTGGCTCTGGGGCAATTCAATCCCGGCGCAACCGAAGACCGCTTCAAGCAGCAGAAGCTGCCCTTCCGCGAGGTCCGTGGGTACAAGCTCTTCGCTTTTGGCAGCGGAGCAGGCGCGAGCGATATTTTCTTCTTCTTTCTCGATTCCAACACCGCTGCCTTCGGCATGCGCAGCGGCCTGGAAAAGATGATCGAAGTCCATTTCGGCGCCGCGGAGAGCCTGCTGACGAACGATTTTCTCTTCCCGCTGATCAGCGAAGCGAATGGCCAGGGCACAATCTGGGCCGTGTTGAACAAGAGCTACACGCAGCTCGCGATGCAGCAATTGCTGCCGCAGGCCAATCAGTTTCCGCAGGCCGCCGCCCTGGTTCAGAAACTCCGCGCCATGCTCATCAATGTGCAAGCGGACAGCGGTGTCGATGCCCGTTTCCAAGCTGTCTGCGCCACCCCCGACGACGCCAACACTCTCGCCGCCCTGATGCAGGCCGGGGTGATGTATCGCCGCTACCAGGAAGCGCAGCAAAATCCTGACCTCGCTCAGGCGCTCGACGGCGTTCAAGTGACGCCTCGTGGCGAGCGGCTCGAAATCCGCATCCCCGTGAGCGACGCGCAGATGGCCGCGCTCATCCGCAACCATACTTTCGCTCTTCCAACGACCTAGGCCGGCGGTAAAGCGCCGCGAGGCGTCATCTGGATTTCGCTCAAGCGTGCCGCAGAGGCTTCTTTGCCTGCGCTCAGCGAATTCGAACGGCGGCTTGGTTCAATTCCGATCAAACTCCTCAACTATTTCTTCAGAGAGTTGTTGCGCAGGGGCCTACGACTTCGGGGCACGCCCGGGGATGTACTTGACCAGCTTGATGTGCGGCCGTCCATTCTTTGTTTCGTAGAGCACGCGATCGATCCGAGCGAGCAACGCTGCGGGGCCCCCGCCTCTCGTTGAGCCCGCCGCTGAACCGCGAGGGGCAAGCGAATCGAGCGCGGCCTTCGGCAGCGGCTTGCCTGTCGAATCGAGGATGACTTCGATGCGGTCATCGAAATCCTCGATGACGACTTTCAGGTGGGTGCCGTGGTTGGCGACCAGCGGAAACGTCTCGCGGCAGGCTTCTTCCGTGGCGTCGGCCAGCTCCTGTTTCACATCCTCGGCAAAGCCGACATGCTCCGCGGCGTGCTCGATGATGCCCCCAACGGCGCGCAGCAGCCTCGCGTCGTTCTCGACCACCAGTTCCGTTCGGCAGTGTTCACTTGCCACTGGCATCCACCGCGCGCACTTCGCAAGCTTCCCGGCAATCCGGGCAATAATAAAGCCCATCAATGCACAGGCGCACGTAATACTGGGCCTGGCAGAAACAGCAATACTTCTCGCAAACGCATTTCTCTTCGGACATGTCGCACTGAATACAAACAACGGGCCCGGTCATTTTCGCCTCTGCATTCAATATAAGCTACGCTCGGCCGAGCGACAAGCTCGAAGCCTCCTCCACGTGCGCTCGGGCTAAACTCTACCGGATTGGACGAACGGATGCGAGAAAGGCTTCGGAAATGTATGGCCGGAACAGGTCATCCGGCTCATCCTTGCTCTTTGGGAACACACATGGAATTCAATCCGGGCGCGTTTCTTGACACCCTTTAACGTGCATGTTAGCTTCGTTTGCTTGTCGCAATTTTCGAGAATCGCTCTGTGACCACGCCGGCCACCGCTGAACTCCGCAAAACTGCGCTGCATTCGACCCACCGCCGCTTGGGCGCCAAGATGGTGAACTTCGGCGGCTGGGACATGCCTGTCGAATACTCCGGTATCCTCGCCGAACATCAGGCGGTGCGCACGAAGGCGGGTCTGTTCGACGTAAGCCACATGGGCGAGATCGAAGTCCGCGGGCCCGGCGCGCTCGATCTGGTGCAGTTTGTCACTTGCAACGATGCGGCAAAGCTCGTCATCGGCCAGGCGCAATATTCGGGATTGATGACCCCGGCGGGCACGTTTGTGGACGACCTGCTGGTTCACAAGATTTCCGACACCCACTATTTTCTGTGCGTGAACGCCGGAAACCAGGACAAGGATTACGAGCATATCCTCGCGCACAACCGCTTCGGTGCGGAAACGGAGAATGCGGGGGCACGCTATTCGCAGCTCGCCATTCAAGGCCCCGCCGCCAGAGGGCTCCTCCAGCGATTGACAAGAGTGCCGCTCGATCCGATCCGCTACTACTATTTCGCCTTCGGCGCGGTGAGCGACGTAGATTGTCTGATCGCACGCACGGGCTACACCGGCGAAGACGGTTTCGAAATTTATTTCCCGCCCGAGCACTCCGAAAAAATGTGGAACGACCTGATAGACGCGGGCCAATCGGTGGGGCTGATTCCCTGCGGCCTCGGCGCACGAAATACGCTGCGTCTCGAAGCTGGGATGTGCCTGTACGGGCATGAAATTGACGACACGACCACCCCGTGGGAATCCGGCCTCGGGTGGATTTGCAAGCCGGAGAAGTGTGAGTTCCTCGGCCGCGGGCCGTTGCTTGCCCAAAAACAGAAAGGCGTCCAACGGAAGCTGATCGGTTTCGAAATGCTGGACCGCCTGATCGCGCGCGACGGCTATTCCGTTTCGAGCGGCGGCCGCGAAGTGGGCCGCGTCACGAGCGGCGGACCGGCGCCGTTCCTGAAGAAAAATATCGGCATGGCCTACGTCCCGGCGAACCTGACTGCCGTCGGCACGAAAATCGAGATCATCGTCCGCGGACAGTCGGTCGCGGCGCGAATCGTCGAGCTGCCGTTCTACAAGCGACCCAAATAGCTGCTGGGCCAAGAAAGCAAGGCCAACGAAGTAACCACGCGAAGGAGCAGAAATGTACCCAGCGGATTTTCGCTACACGAAGGAACACGAGTGGATCAAGGTGGATGGCGATACCGGAACCATCGGCATCACCGATTACGCGCAGCACGAGCTGGGCGACGTCGTCTTCGTGGAATTGCCCAAGGTTGGCACGAAGCTCAAGGCCGGGCAATCGCTCGGCACGGTCGAGTCCGTGAAAGCCGTGAGTGAAATCTACTGCCCTGTCGCCGGCGAGGTCACCGAAGTGAACGCGATGCTCGCGAACGCGCCGGAAAAACTTAACCAGGACCCGCACGGCTCCGCCTGGCTCGTCAAACTCAAGCTGGCGAATAAGAGCGAAGTGCAATCGCTGATGGACGCCGCCGCCTACCAGTCTTACGTCGCTGAAAAAGACAAGGAAACCTCGGCCTGATGCGCTATCTCCCCAAGAGTCCCTCCGAGCGCCAGGAGATGCTTGATGCGATCGGCGTGAAGTCGGTCGAAGAGTTATTCCAGTCGATCCCGGCGAGATTTCGCCTGAAGGATCCGCTTCGCCTGCCCGGGCCGCTCTCCGAGCAAGAAATCATCGGCTACTTCCGCGCGCGCGCCGAAGAAAATGCGCGCGGCTACACGTCGTTCCTCGGTGCCGGCGTTTATCAGCACTTGCGCTCGGTCGTGCCCGATGCCATCGTCCAGCGCGGCGAGTTCCTCACTTCCTACACGCCCTACCAGGCGGAAATCAGCCAGGGAACGCTGGCTGCGATCTTTGAATTTCAAACCTTGATGTGCCAGCTCACCGGCCAGGAAGTCGCAAACGCGTCGATGTACGACGGCTCAACCGCGCTGACGGAGGCTGCGCTCATGGCCGAGCGGCTGACGAGCCGCCGGCGAGTGCTTGTCGCGCGCACTTTGCATCCTGAATATCGGCAGGTATTGCAGACGTACGCGAAACACCTCGGGCTCACCGTGGAAGAAATTGGTTTCTCCGGTGCCGGACAGCTCGATACGTCGGCACTGAGCTCCGTCAGCCTTGCCGACGTGGCCGCCGTTGTCGTGCAGTCTCCGAACTTTTTCGGTGTTCTCGAATCGTTGCCGGCGCTGGCCGAAACAGTGCACCCGAGCGGCGCGTTGCTCGTCACCGCGATCACGGAGGCCGTTTCGCTCGGCCTCGTGTGCCCGCCGATCGAAGCCGATATCGTCGCGATGGAAGGCCAGAGTCTCGGTGTGGCGCCGAGCTATGGCGGGCCGTATGTGGGAGTCATCGCGACGCGCGAGAAATTTGTGCGGCAGATGCCGGGGCGCCTGGCTGGGCAAACCGCCGACGCCGCGGGGCGGCGCGGATTCGTTCTGACCTTGGCGACCCGCGAGCAGCACATTCGCCGCGAAAAGGCCACGTCGAACATCTGCACCAACGAAGCGCTTTATGCACTCGCCGCGACCATTCACCTCTGCTTGCTCGGCAAGCAGGGTTTGCGCGAGATGGCCGCGCAGAACCTGGCGAAGGCGCGCTTCGCGCAGGCCGAACTCGAAAAAATTCCCGGCGTGAAGACGGCCTTTTCAGGGCCGACGTTCAACGAATTCGTGATGGAGTTTCCGCGCTCGGTGAAGCTGATCAACGCCGAATTGCTTCGCGAACAGATGATCGGCCCGCTGCCGCTCGGACAATTTTATCCCGACCAGACGAAGCGCGGCCTGATTTGCGTGACCGAAACGATGCCGCGCGAAGAAATTGAGCGCATGGTTGTGTCCATGAAGCGCATTCTGTCGAAGCCGTTGTAGAAGGGGACTCAAGACACTTGAGCAGGAATTCTTCCAAGATCAAGAAAGCCCGCAGCCACGTCAACCAGAACGAAGGGTTGATCTTCGAAAGGTCAGCGCCCGGCAAGCGAGGCTTCGAGCTGCCGCCGCTGGACGTGCCGCCGGTGGATGCGGCACAGGCGCTCGGCGCCGGATTCGTTCGCGACCAAATCGAAGGGTTTCCGGAGGTGAGCGAGATCGAAGTGATTCGCCACTTCACCCGGCTCTCCACTTGGAACTACGCGATTGACCTGGGCATGTACCCGCTCGGTTCCTGCACGATGAAATACAACCCGCGCGTGAATGAATTCGTCGCCCGCCTCGACGGCCTTGCTACCGAGCATCCGTATCAGCCCGCGGAAGTGGCACAAGGCTGCTTGCGGATTTTGTACGACCTGCAAGAGTGCCTGCTCGAAATCACCGGCATGGACGCGGCCACGCTCGAGCCCGCCGCCGGCGCGCAGGGCGAGCTGGCGGGCCTGCTGGTGATTCGCGCCTATCTCGAAAGCCAGGGCAACGCGCGCAAGAAAATCTTGATTCCGGATTCCGCGCACGGCACCAACCCTGCCTCTGTGATCATCGCCGGCTACGAAGTCAAGAACATCAAATCGAACGCGCGCGGGCAGCTCGACACCGATCACTTGCGCGAATTCGCCACCGAAGACGTGGCCGCGCTGATGCTCACCAATCCGACGACGCTCGGCGTTTTCGAAGAGCGCATCGCGGAAATCGCCGAAATCCTCCACGAGCGTGGCGCCTTTCTCTACATGGATGGCGCGAACATGAACGCGCTCGCCGGCGTCGCGCGTCCGGGCGATTTCGGCGTGGACGTGATGCATCTGAACCTGCACAAGACTTTTTCGACGCCGCACGGCGGCGGCGGCCCGGGGGCGGGGCCGGTGATGGTAAAGAAAATCTTCGAGCCGTTCCTGCCCGTGCCGGTCGTCGTGCAAAAGGAAGGCGGGCGGTTCGCGCTCGATTTCAACCGGCCCCATTCCATCGGTCGCGTTCGCGCCTACTGCGGAAATTTCGGAGTCCTGCTGCGCGCGCTGGCCTACACGCTCGCCTATGGTCCGGGCATACGCCAAGCCACCGAAGACGCGGTCGTGAACGCGAACTACATTCGCAATGGCCTGGAGCCTTATTTCGATTTGCCGTATAACCTGCCCTCCATGCACGAAGTTGTCTTCAGCGACGCGCGCCAAAAGAAACACGGCGTGAACACGATGGACATCGCCAAGCGACTGATCGATTACGGTTTTCATCCCTATACCACAGCATTTCCGCTGATTGTTCCGGGCGCGTTGATGATAGAGCCGACCGAATCGGAATCGAAGGAGGAGTGCGACTTGTTCGTGGACGCTATGCGCTCGATCGCGGAAGAAGCCGCGTCGAACCCCGAACTCGTGAAGACGGCGCCGCATTCAACGCGTGTGGGGCGCCTCGACGAAGTCGGCGCCGCCCGCAAACCGATCCTGCGTTGGAAGCCCTAAACGCCCGCGATCCTCATTCCAACGAGCGCCGACAGACCACCGTTCGAAGGGAAAGCTTCGAGGTCCATCCTGATTGGAGGGCCGTCACTCACCGAAAAAACCGCGAGATTACTGGCAAGAATAGCGCACGGAACTGATGAGCGCCTGGAAGGCGTGCTCGTAACTGTCGTACTCGCCCTTCGGCGCAACGACAAGGACGTAGAAGATGCTGTCGGAGCAGGACGCAGTGACGAGCCAATCGGATTCACGTCCGCCGATGGGTGAGTCATTCTCCAAATAAGTTGAAAGCGCCGGCTTCCCGTCGAGGCGCATTCGCGCGCGCGGACGAACCACGTTCATGTGCGGGTTCGACTTCGCCACACTGCTCACCAATTGATCCGTGGCCGCCTCGAGCGAAATGCTGCCGCTCGAATTCTTCTGCGGTTCGAACAGGTTCAAGATCGCACCGTAGGCCAGCGCGGAATTGCCGCGATTGTCGTCCACAATTCCGCGGTCCGGTGCCAGCGTCAACTCGCCATTTTGCTCGTAGCTCCGCCAATTGGAAGGATATTGAAGGCTTAATGGACCGCGTTGATAGGTCTGCAAGCCACGCGACGGCAGGTCGGGCCGGCCATGCTCCCCTCCCTGCCCTGCGCCGTTTCGAGGGTTCCCGGACTTTCCCTTCGGCGGCGGAGGCAGCGAACGCAGGTAGCGCTTGATCAGCTCGAACTCATTCGAATCGGTCTTGTAGCCGGCGGGTGGTCCGCCCAGCTTCTCTATTTCCTGATCGACGCGATCGATGCGATGGTCGGGGTTGGGGTGGTCACTGAAGAATTGGACCGGCTGATTGCCTTTGGTTTCCCCCTGAAGCTTCTCGAAGAACTGCGCCATTGCCCGCGGGTCATAGCCCGAGTCGTAAAGAATCTGCGTGCCCATGATGTCCGCTTGGCTTTCGTCAGTGCGCGACATTTTCAGGAAGAGCAAGCCCATCCCGTTCTGGATGCCTGCCTGCGCCAGGGCCGAGACGATCGAATTGTTGCCCAATGCCCCGCCCAGCAAGGAGAGCGGCAATTGCCACGCCGATTGCTTCGAGACTTGATTCGTGCTGTGGCGCAACACTACGTGCGAGGTTTCGTGCGCCATCACGCCGGCTAGCTGCGCTTCATTGTCGGCCGCCTCAATCACGCCGCGGTTGATGTAGACAAACCCGCCCGGCAGCGCGAACGCGTTGATGGCCAGGTCGTTCACGCACCTGTACTGAAAAGGATAGTTTGGCGTCCCCGGCGGCACATGCGCATCCAGGCGGTGCCCCAATTGGTTCAGATAGTCGTCCACGCGCGCATCATTCAACATCGGCAACTGATGTTCGACGTCGTGCGAAAACTTCTTGCCCAGCTCGACATCTTGCGCGGGAGAAAACAAATTGAAGCCCGGTTTCAGAGGCGTGCGGTCGGCGCGCGCCGCCACCGCCAAGCAGAGGACGAGCGCCAGCAACACGCTCCCCACAAGCCTGCCACGCTCCGCCCCTCGCTGTGGGCCTCTGCGCAATCGAGCCCTCTGGTTCCTCATGATTTCCTCCCAGGGATTTCCTCGGACCCTTCACCGGCCCGGCGGGCTGGGCTCTCTCCCGCGGCGCTTCCCCGCGCCTGTTAGATAGATGTCAACACAGTGCGCCGAGTTTCTTGCCTGTGCAAGATAGCTCCCGCAGTCGCGGCGGGAAACGCCGCGCGCGGCGCACACAATCACTATACCGAATCTTTGTTTCGGAATGAAACTGCGGAGGGAAACTTATCTCCGGCCGTCTGCCTTCGTCTTGTCTGCCGTAGTATGCCGCGGGGTTCGCGCGATCGCGGGCCGCATCGGCGACGCGACCGGTGGGCGTGGCGCCGGATGTTCTGCCACTGCGTTCGTTGCGGGTACTTCCACGGGACGTCCATCCACGGTGGCCGCTGCGGCTTGCGGCGTCAATTCGGAAAGGGGAAGCTCGACCGCAACCAAGGCTCCTTCGTCTTCCTTGACGAAGACGAGGCAGCCTTGCTCCTCGTCCCAGTCGATGCACAGGACGTCGCCGATCGCGACCTGGTCGGTCGCCAGCAAGCTCGCCAGCGGGTACACCACGTGCCGCTCGATCGCGCGCTTCAGGTGCCGCGCCCCG
>JBGQEW010000060.1:0-14550 GCA_041496565.1 Terriglobia bacterium
AAGCTTACGATGGTCCACGGTCACCAGGCTCTTGCCCGCGGCTTTTTTGAAGAAGAGGATGTCCACGCGGCTCTTCCCGCCGTCCCAGGAGGAGCGCAAGGATTTATTCGGCGTTGTCTTGCTGATTTTCAACCGCGCCGCGCGAAGCCAGCGGCGCCGCGCCTTTTCATTGCCCCAGGCTTTGAAGAGAGACGCGAGCGGAGCCGCAATAGTGCGAGTGGCCGAAGCGGTGAAACCTTCCGGCTTTTCGTGCTTAGCGCGCAGGCCGCGCTCCTGCTCGTATCCGACGGCGATCATCTGGCTCCACCAGCTCGGCAGCTTTTGCCTTTTGTAGAGGTAAGCAGCCATTTCCGCGTGTGACAGTTTGTTCGCGCCTGCCGTATCGAGAATCCGTAACCACTCGGCCCACGCCTTGCCGGTCTTCGCTTTGACTGCGTCGTCGCTCATCCGTTTCGCTTCTCGCGGTTTTTTCATCGCGCCTCCCCTTGTGCTCCAGATGATCCCGCCGGCGACCCCTGACTGCGTTCGTAAACTTGTTCTTCGGTCATTCCGTAGAGCGGAGGCGCCGGCACGCCCAGCATGGCAAGGTACAAGTAAATCTGTCCGCGGTGGTGAATTTCATGCTCCACCATCGCCCGCAGCCACTTCCAGACGGTGATCGGCCCTCCGCCCGGCGGGACGCACTTTTTCTGCAAGTCCTCATCCGTCAGCCGCGCGAAAATTTCCAGAGACTCCCGGTGCATGCGATCGAAGAACGCCATTACGTTCTCGTATCCGTCCGCCAGCTCTTTGCCATGTCCAGGATAGGTGCTCGGTTTGCCCTGGGCGTTTTCAGCCCACATGTACCGCTCGACCGCGCCGAGATGCCGAACCAGATCCGCGAGCGTGAATTTGCCCTGGCGGTAGGTCCAGTCCAATTTGTCCGGAGGAATTGCGCGAATCACGCGAAGGGTTCTGCCGCGAATGCTTTCGAAATATTCGAGAAAGGCCTGGGCGGTCTTGATTTCCATGGCAGCCTCCGCTCGATTGGATGCGCAGACCAAGCGAACGCTTCGCCGCAGCCCTTGCTATTGCTGCTGAGCCGTGGACCAGTTGACGGCGGTGCCGTATTGATAGACGAGCTGCGCGCCGCGGTCCGTGCCCATCGTCAACAAAGCAGCGAGAATCACCAGCCCCAGCAACAGCAACTTGCGAAACTGCGGCGTGAGATTCTTGCGCGCGAAAAAGGCGAACATGCACAAGCCCACCGCGAGGCTGAATGTGATCAGCATCGTTAATTCGTGAATTTCAAGCACGGCGTGCGCCGGGCCGTTCGGCACGGAATCCTTGGCGGCAAGCCCGGTCAACACCGTGATTGCGCCTGCCAGCGTTCCGAGATAGAGCAGCCGCGCGGACGTGCGATGGAAATCGTCACTCGCGCGCCAGACCGCCAGGATTTCAAAATAGAGCGCCGCGAGCCACAGCGCGATGGGGAAGTGAACGAAGATCGGATGAACATTCAGGGCCGCTTTCAAGCCAGGAAGGAGCGCATGCATGAACGCCTCCGCAGAAATCGCGCGTCAACGCGAACGGCAATTGATTCCGCCGCGTATTATCGTCCAATCAGCGCGCAGGGTAAATTGGCACCCGGTGGGTCGAGCTAGGAGATAAATTCGCACGCTGCTAACCGGGAATCGCTTCGACGGGCGCAGCCGTTTGCGCCAGCGCTCGCGCGTGAAATGCTGCCACAACCGCGCCGCTATAGAGGATCCCGAGAACGAGAAAAGCCAGGGGCAAGCTGGTGTATTGGGCCAGCCAGCCGAGCGAAAAGCTCATCGCGATCTGCATGAGGGTCGAAATCACGGCAAACGTGGACTGCGTTCGCCCCATCAGACGGCGCGGAACGGCGGTCATAATTGCGGACTGCGTCAACACGCCGCCGAGCGCGCGGCACGCGCCGAAGATTCCATGCATGATCGCCGCGATCGCCAGGAATCGCGCGTAGGGGAACAGTGCGTTCCCCAGCGCCAGAATGACGAGGGATGTCATCAACACTACTGGACGCCTTCACTCCCGAAACGCTATTGGATGTGCGGGGGAGCGCTCTGAAGCCTACGCATGAAATCAATTCCGATTGTTTAGGAGGCGTGGCATTCGTAGATGAAGGCAGAATTCCTTTGAGGCTGCTGCCCAACATGAGATAGGTTGTCGGGAAATGCGGAGGCGGCTATGAAATGGATCGGCATCGTCATACTGGTTCTCGCGGTCTTGGTCGGGATCGTCTGGGGAATCGGCGCCATGCTTCCCAAGTCGCACTCGGCCACGGGCGCCGCGCATTTCCGCCAGCCTCCCATCGCCATCTGGCAGGCCCTCACGACGCCAGAGGAATTTCCATCCTGGCGAACCAATGTGAAGAGGGTCGAGCGGCTCCCGGATCAGAACGGCCATGCCTCCTGGCGTGAAGTGGACAGCCATGGCCAGGCGATCCCGTTCGAAATTGTCGAATGGACGCCGCCTTCGCGGTTGGTTACGCGCATCGCCGACCCCCAATTGCCTTTCGGCGGCACATGGACCTTCGAGATTCAGCCGAGCGACGGCGGCAGCACGCTGCGAATCACCGAAAACGGAGAGATTTACAATCCAGTCTTCCGATTCGTGGCGCGCTTCTTTCTCGGCTACCACGCAACTCTGGAGGAATATCTCCGCGCGCTGGGGAAAAAGTACGGTGAAGCCGTCGAGCTTGAGAAGTAGTCACGCGATGGATCAACGCTTCGGTTTCTATTCTTTTCCCGGCATGACAATTTCGTAGAGCGACGCGCACTGCGCCACTTGCCGGCTCGGTTTTTGGGCGTCATAGAATACAGCGACGGTCATTCCCTCATAGAGGCTCCGCGTGTAGTCCGAAGCCAGGTTTCGCACCGTTTTGTCGGCCGGGTCGCGGAATTCGTAGCGGATCGAGAAGCCGTTCCGCGATTGCCACTGCCCGACCACTCTTGCCAGCGTGACCTCGCCGTTCGCAAGCAACTTTTTTTCTCGCGCCAGTCCTTTCGGAATCGTCATCAGGATCAGCAGAATCAGCAGCGCCGCTCCCGCGAGAATGCCGGTGTGTCTGTCGAAGCGAAATGCCCGTCCCGATTTTATCCACGCCAAGTAGAGGTTCGAGAGCAGAACGAGGGCAAACACAATGCCGATCGCGGTGACCAGCGTCGTGCTCGTCTTTCCGCGCCGGCTGATTCGCACGGGCCGCGGCCGCGGCAGGGAGCGCAGCACGCGATATTGTTCGCTCACCTCGATCGGCGGCGTTTCCGATTCGGCGATGCTGGCAGCAAGTGCCGGCTCAACTGCGGCCGCGGGTGAGGCGTGCTCGGATTTTAGCGCGAGGAATTTTGCCAGATTGCGCCGGATAAAGATGTAGACGAGAGCAAACGCTGCGCCAGGAACGCCGGCCGCGATCAGCACGGCGCGCCAGTCGCGCAGGAACCAGCCTGCCCACGCGGCTGCAAGCAGAAGAAAGATCACCGATGTCCACGGCCACATGCGGGCCGTTCCGCGAAGCTGCTTCTCCACGGCATCGCGGTTCCAGCCGCACCGCGCGCAATACGGTTTGCCGCCCGCCAGCACGGCCGCGGCATGGCATTGCGGACATTCGACGCGAGGCATGGCTAACTCTATACCGCATTTTCTTTCCCAGCTTCGCGCGCAAGCCCTATGATGTGGCCATGGCATCACTGCTCGAGGTCCGCGGGCTCACGGTCGAGCTGCCAACACCGGCGGGCTGGGTTCGCCCGGTCAACGACGTTTCACTTGCGCTCAACGAAGGCGAAACGCTTGGCCTGGTCGGCGAATCGGGCAGCGGGAAAACGATGCTCGCGCTCGCGCTGATGGGACTCGAGCCGCCGGGCGCGCGGCGGAGCGGCGAAGCCTGGCTGGGCTTGCGCGATACGGGGGCCAATCATCCCGCCAACCTCATCACCGCTGTGCCGGGCGAAATGCGCGCGCTGCGCGGCCGCGAAATCGCGATGGTGTTTCAGGAGCCGATGACGGCGCTCAATCCGGTGATGCGCATCGGGGCGCAAATCGAAGAGGCAGTGAAAATCCACGAGCACCACCTCGCCGCCGGCGAGCTGCGCCGCCGCACCCTCGAGGCACTCACACGCGCGGCCGTTCCCGAGCCCGAAACGTGCGCGCGGCAATTCCCGCATCAACTTTCCGGCGGCCTGCGCCAGCGCGCGATGATCGCCATGGCGCTCGCGGCGGGGCCGCGGCTGCTGATCGCCGACGAGCCCACCACCGCGCTGGACGTCACCGTACAAAAGCAAATTCTCGAATTGCTCGCGCGGCTGCGGGACGACCTGGGGCTTGCGCTGCTCTTCATCACCCACGACCTCGGCGTGGTCGCGCAAGTGGCGGACCGCCTCGCCGTGCTCTACGCCGGGCGCATCGTCGAAGAAGGTCCGGCGCTCGAAGTCTTGCGACGGCCGCGGCATCCCTACACCGAAGGCCTGCTGCGTGCGGCGCCGCGCCTCGAGCGGGGCAAGCTCACGCCGGTGCCCGGCACGGTGCCTGCGCTCGACGCGCTGCCGCCGGGCTGCGCGTTTGCTCCGCGCTGCTCGTATCGCCGCCCTGAGTGTGACCTTGCGGTACCTGACTTGCGCGCCGCCTCGCCCGAGCATCGCGCCCGGTGTATCCTCGTTTCCTGAGCCAGTCATGAGTGCACCGCACAATTCCGACGGCGACCGCGCGCAACTCGACCGCGTGCGCGACCGTTTCACCCGCACCGCCGGGGCGTTCTCAGGCTTTGTTTTGAGACATCGAGCCGCGGAAGCAGAGCGCGCCGTGGCCTTGGCCGCGCCGCGCGGCGACGAAAGGGCGCTCGATCTCGCTTGCGGGCCGGGGACCTTTGCCCGAGCGTTCGCCCCGCGCGTGCGGTGGCTTTGCGGGCTCGACCTTACTCTTGCGATGCTCGCGGTCGCGCGCCAAACCGCGGCGGATGCCAAACTCGGCAATCTTTTCTTCGCTTGCGGGAATGCGTTTGCCTTGCCGTTCGCCGACAAGTCGTTTGACCTGGCGGTGTGCGGCTACAGCTTTCATCACATGACGGAGCCGCAGGCAGCGTCGCGCGAGCTGGCGCGCGTGCTGCGCCCGGGCGGGCGGCTGGTGCTGCTGGACATGGTGGTGCCCGATGATTCCGCGAAGGCCGAAGCCAGCAATGGCATCGAGCGCGTCCGCGACGCTTCACACACGCGCACATTCGCGCCACGCGAGTTGGCCGCCCTGCTCGAAGCGAACGGCTTTCGGGTTCTTTCGCGCGAGCGCCAGCAATTGCCGCGCTCGTTCGACAATTGGATGAGCGTGGCGGGCTGGAAGCGCGGCGATGCCGCCTACGAGGAAACGCGCCGCTTGATGGAAGCCTCGATCTCAGAGGACAAGACCGGCTTCTTTCCGCGCTACGGCGAGGCGGGCAGCGACGCGGCGCCCGATATCGAATTCATGCAGTCGTCCATGTATTTCGTCGCGGAAAAAATGTAGCTTATCCCGTGAATTTGCCCCGGCACATCTTGCCGGGAATCAGCGGAGTTCTCAGGAATGCCCGAAGCACCGCTCCTCGAAGTTCGAAATCTGCGCAAGGAATTTCCCGTCGCCGCGGGAGTGACTTCAGGCTCGCGCCGCGCCTTGGCCGTGGACGGCGTCAGCTTCGACTTGGAGCGCGGCGAAACCCTTGGCATCGTCGGCGAATCCGGGTGCGGCAAGACGACGCTGGCGCGAATGCTGCTGCGGGTAATCGAGCCGGACGCCGGCGAGATCCGCTTCGGGGGTCGCGACTGGCTCGCCGCGCGCGGCGCCGAGCTGCGCGGCCTGCGCCGCCAGATGCAAATGGCCTTCCAGGACCCGGTGGCGTCGCTCAATCCGCGCATGCGCGTTGGGAGCATCGTGGGCGAGCCGCTGCAGATTCATGAGCCAGGCCTTTCGCGCGCAGCGCGCGGCGACCGCGTTGTCCAGATGCTCGAAGCGGTCGGGCTGGGCGCGGATGCCCTGGGGCGGTTCCCGCACGAATTTTCCGGGGGCCAGCGGCAGCGCATCGGCATCGCGCGGGCGCTTATCTTGCGGCCCGAGTTGGTGATTGGCGATGAGCCGGTGTCGGCGCTCGATGTTTCCGTGGGCGCGCAGATCCTCGAACTGCTCGAACGGCTGCAGCGAGATTTCCATCTCACCTTCATCCTGATCTCGCACAGCCTGCCGGTGGTGGCGCAACTCGCCACGCGCATTGCGGTGATGCAGGCGGGCCGCTTCGTCGAAATCGGCCCAGCTGCCCGCGTGCTCGCCAAACCGGAGCAAGGGTACACGCAGGCCCTGCTGGCGGCCGTTCCGCAGATTCCCGCTTGAACGCCCTATTCAGTTTGCCTCAATGGAGGTACACTCCCGCGCGGCGAAATATTTATGCGCCCCAGACGTAAAAGCAGGCGAGATCAGTTCGCCCCGCTAAATCCTTGATTGGAGGAAAAAGAAATGGCAACCACGCCGACTCCGGCCCCGGCAGCCGAGGCTCAAATCAGCATGTTGGGCCGCCTGACGGGCGCGCTGTTTTCTCCCAGGCCGACTTTTGAAGACATCGCGCGCAAGCCTGACTGGATCGTGCCGCTGCTCGTCATCGTACTGCTCTCCACGGTGACGACCGCGATATTCGGCCAGCGCGTGGGCTGGCGCGGGTTCATGGAAAAGCAGCTCGCCAACAACAAGCGGGTGGAACAGATGTCGCCGGAACAGCGGGAGCGGATCATCGAGCAGCAGACAAAATTCGCACCGATTATCGGCTACGTCGCTGCTCCCATTTTTATATTTGGCGGGGCGCTGATTGTTTCGGGCGTGCTGCTTGGAGCGTTCAATATCCTCGCGGGCGCCGAACTCAACTACAAGACCAGCCTGGGTATCCTGACCCATGCCTGGATGCCTGCAGTCATCGTGCAACTGCTGGGGATTCTGATCTTGTTCGTCAAGGCGCCAGACATGATTGATTTGGAGCATCTGGTGGCGTCCAATTTAGGAGCCCTATTATCGGATGACTCGCCGAAATGGCTGATGAGCCTGCTCACCTCGATTGATCTGTTCACCTTCTGGACGATTTTCCTCGCGGCGCTAGGTTTCTCCGTTGCGCGCCCGAAAAAGATCAGCATGGGCCGCGCGCTCGGAATCATCATCGTACTCTGGGTCTTGTATCTAGGCGTGAAGGTGGGATTCACCGCTATCTTCTCCTGATACACTCCGGGGGATGGGGTTTGCATTCGAGGTCCTGGAAACCGATCCGAGCGGCGCGCGGCTCGGGCGCCTGACCACACCGCACGGCGTGATTGACACGCCCGCATTCATGCCTGTGGGTACTGCGGCGGCCGTGAAGGGCCTGCCGCAGGCGACGCTGGAAGAGCTTGGCGTCCAGATTCTCCTCGCCAATACTTACCATTTGTTTCTCCGCCCCGGCCACGAGCTTGTCCGCGAAATGGGGGGCCTTCACGGTTTCATGTCCTGGCCGCACCCGATCCTCACGGATTCGGGCGGCTATCAAGTGTTCAGCCTCGCGGATTTGCGGAAGGTGAGCGACGAGGGCGTCACCTTTCGTTCCCACATCGACGGCTCCGAGCATTTCCTTTCTCCCGAGAAGGCCATCGAGATCCAAATCGCCCTGGGCGCCGACATCATCATGGTGCTCGATGAGTGCATCGAGTCTTCCGCGGACTACAGCCGGGCCAGCGATGCCGCTGCGCGCACGCTCGAATGGGCGCGCCGCTCGCGCGCACATTTCGCGCGGCACGGCGATGCGGCGCGGCAGATGCTCTTCGCTATCGTGCAAGGCGGCACGCACGCCGACTTGCGCCACGCCAGCGCCGAGCAGCTCGTCGAGATCGACTTCCCCGGCTACGCCGTCGGCGGCCTCGCCGTCGGCGAGCCACACGCGCTCACCTGTGAGATGACCGCGGAGGTGACGGCGCGGCTGCCTGCATCAAAACCGCGCTACCTGATGGGCGTCGGCCGCCCGGAACAACTCGCCGATTACGTGACTCGCGGCGTGGACATGATGGACTGCGTCTTGCCCACCCGCTCGGCGCGGCACGGCTACCTCTTCACGCATCAGGGCCGCCTGCTCATCAAGAACGCGCAGTACGCCCGAGACTCGCGGCCCATCGATGAGCAGTGCCATTGCCCGGTTTGCCGCCGCTATTCCCGCGCTTATCTGCGCCACTTATTTCTTTCGAATGAACTGCTCGCGGCGATCCTCAACACCCATCACAACCTCTACTTTTACCTTGACATCATGCGTCAAATTCGCGAGGCTATCCGTTTTAGGAAGTGGGCAAGTTTCTGCTCCGACCTTCAGGCACGCCTCGCAAATGAGCATTCCTAAAAGGGCGTCTGGGCGAGACGCGGGTCGGGCATTTTCTTGGGGAGAAGATCCTTCTCCCTGCCGGACCGGGCGGATGCAAGCCCTGCAGGACTAGCGATGAACATTCCAAGTTCGACTGCCGGCATCTTTCTTGTCGCACAGACCGGATCGGGCGGCCTTATCGGAGGTCTCCTTCCACTCATCCTCATCATGGTGATTTTCTACTTCCTGCTGATCCTTCCGGCCCAGCGGCGGCAGAAAAAGACTTCGGAGATGCTCAAGGCCCTCAAGAACGGCGACAAAGTCATCACCAGCGGAGGCCTCTACGGCACGATCGTGGGGCTCGAAGGCGATGCCGTGCAGTTGCGCGTCGCCGAACAGGTGAAGCTCAAAGTCGCGCGCTCCGCTATCTCCGGTCTCCAGCCCGAATCGAAGGAGAGCTAGCCAGGCCGCATGACTCCCCAGCTCAAGTGGAAAATCATCCTGATCTTTGGCGTCATCCTGCTTTGCATTTTTGGCCTGGTGGGCCTGCCCGACTTCCCTACGTCGTGGGCGATGGTGAAGACCAATTTTACCGATCGCATCAAGCTGGGCCTGGATCTAAAGGGCGGCAGCCACCTGGTCCTGCAGATTCAGGTGCAGGAAGCCGTCGGGCTGCACTGCGATCAGACGATTGACCGGGTTACGCAGCTTTTACGCGACAAAAATATCGGCTTCGGTGAAATTCGCCGTGTGGACGATACGCATATCCTGGTCCGTAACGTCAACACGAGCCAGACGGGGACATTCCGCGACCTCACTCGCGATCAGTTTCCCGAATGGGATCTGTCGCCCGCGGCGGGCGAGCCTTCCGGATTCCTTCTGACGATGAAGCCTCAGGTGGTGAGCGAAATCCACCGGCAGGCGATGGAACAGTCGCTCGAGACCATCGAGCGGCGCATCAACGCCCTCGGCCTAACCGAGCCGACCGTGGCCTACACCGGTCGCGGCGAGAATGAAATTCTTGTGCAACTTCCCGGCGAAGGCGACCCCACTCGAGCAAAATCCGTGATTCAGGCAGGCGGACAACTCGAGCTCCAACTCGTCGTGGGCGAGCGCGTTTATTCCTCGGAAGCAGAGGCGCTGGCGGCGCACGGTGGCGTGCTGCCTGCGGGCAGCGAGCTTGTCTCCGGCAAATCGGAGTCCAGCACGCCGGGCCAGCCTGCCTCGCAAGGCTGGTATCTGCTGAACCGTTCACCCATCGTCACCGGCCAGGATCTACGCAGCGCAGCTCCACAGTTGAATCCGGAACAACCGGGCCGTTATGAAGTGGCGTTTCATCTTTCGACCGCGGCGGCGCAGCGCTTCGGGCCATTCACGGAGGCGAATCTCCACCGGCAGATGGCGATCGTTCTCGACCATCAGGTGCAGAGCGCGCCCGTCATCAACGGCCGCATCGAGGATTCGGGCGTGATCGAAGGCAATTTCGATCAGGACGCAGCGAAGGATTTGGCGTTGATTCTTCGCGCCGGCGCTCTTCCCGCGTCGGTGAGATACCTGGAAGAGCGCACGGTTGGCCCGTCGCTCGGCGCCGATTCGATACGGGATGGCGTCCGTGCGTCCATCGCCAGCTTGCTCGTCGTGATGATCTTCCTGGTGATTTACTACCGGCTCTCGGGCATCAACGCCGTGGTTGCGCTGCTTCTGAATCTGGTGATCCTGCTTGCCGCGCTGGCCTATTTTGGCGCCGTGCTCACGCTCCCGGGGATCGCCGGCGTGGTGCTGACCATCGGCATGGGCGTGGACTCCAACGTCCTGGTGTTCGAGCGCATTCGAGAAGAATTGCATAACGGGAAAGCCAACCCTTCTGCCGTCGATTTGGGTTTTAGCCGCGCATTCCTGACGATCATCGACACGCACATCACAACGCTGGTCTCGGCGGCGTTCCTGTTCTTGTTTGGCACCGGACCGGTGAAGGGCTTCGCGGTCACCCTGGTGATCGGTTTGCTGGCCAATCTGTTCACGTCCATTTACGTCTCTCGCACCATTTTCGATTGGCACCTGGCGCGGATGCCTCGCCAGGCGGCACTGAGTATCTAGTCTGCGCAATCGCGTCTCTGGGGATGGAGAATTCGTATCGGGCTGTGACTTCGGCGGTGTCAAATCTATTGAGGCGCCAGGGAACAGTTTCGGGCTGGCCCGAGCGAAGCGCCGCGCTCATCTTGCCGCGCTGCGGCGCGGGTCGCACGGCAGGCGTCTGGGGCAGGAAAGAGGCTAAAGGCGGGAAGGGTTGGATGCCGCAAGAAGTGTCTTGCGGCGGGCACAAAATCGGCCTCGCTGGTGTCTATATCTAAAGGAGAGGACTGGACTCTTTATGGAGCTCTTCCACGGCGTCGATATCGACTGGATGGGGAAGGCGAAGTATTTCGTCGCGCTATCGCTCACCCTGCTGGTGATCGGCGGCATCTCCATTTACCGCCAGGGGGGACTGCGCTACGGGATCGATTTCCGGGGCGGCACGCTCGTCTACGTGCGGTTCGCCGGCCCGCCGCCGATCGACCAGATCCGCAGGGGCTTGGCGGCCGGGGGTCTGGGAGATAGCACGATCCAGCAGATCAGCGACATCTCGAATCCCAATGCGCACGACGTGGTGATCGGCCTCGAGCAGAAGGGCCGGGGCGATGAAGCGCTGGACGTTGGCA
The DNA here is from genome assembly GCA_041496565.1 of Terriglobia bacterium. Taxonomy (GTDB): domain Bacteria; phylum Acidobacteriota; class Terriglobia; order Acidiferrales; family UBA7541; genus JBGPTK01. The sequence continues at coordinate 11,035 of JBGQEW010000060.1, forward strand.
AACAGGCGATCGTGGACACCCTCCATCGGACATTTGCGAGCGCCACCACCAGCCAGGAAGACTTCAACTCCGCCGGAGCCGCCGCACTCGCGGATTACCTGACGCGCAAAGATCCGTTGATTCTGGGGCCTACCGCGTCTCCGGATCGCTACAAACTGCTGGCGAAAAGCCTGACGGATTACCGCGACACCCAGCACAGCGGCATCCTTACGAATTTTGAAGATCTCAAGAATGTCCCCGGCGTGAACAGCGCCGTCATCGCTTCGCTTCGCGACGGGTATGCTCTCGGTAACTTCACCATTCGCGACGTCGAAATCGTCGGGCCGAAGGTGGGCTCGCAACTGCGCCGCCAGGCGATTTGGGCCACCCTCTATGCGCTGGCGGGCATGCTGGTATATATTGCGTTTCGGTTTGAGTGGGTGTACGGTGCGGCGGCAGTGATAGCTGTTTTTCACGATGTGCTGATTACCCTGGGTCTTTTCTCGCTGTTTCATTATGAGATTTCTCTCACGGTAATCGCCGCGCTGCTTACGCTGGTGGGCTATTCGATGAACGATACAATCGTCATCTTCGACCGCGTCCGTGAAAACCTCCGGTTGATGCGCCGCGATCCTCTCCCGCAGATCGTCAACCGATCCATCAACCAGACGCTGTCGCGCACGATCCTCACCAGCGGGCTCACTTTCCTTACCGTCATTGTCCTGTTCCTGATGGGCGGACAGGTTCTTCGCAGCTTCTCTTTTGCTATGGTAGTGGGAGTTGTGGTAGGAACGTATTCCAGTTTCGGCATCGCAGCTCCCATTGTGGTGGTTTGGCATAAGTTTCGTGGTCAGGGAGCCGTGGCAGGCGGCGGATCCGCAGCCGATAAACGCCTCGCGGCAGCAGCAAGGAGGTAACCCATGTTTGACGAACTCGTCGATTCAGGGCCGACACGGAAAGGGACACACAAGCCGTGGACCGTGGCGGTTTCGGCCCTCGTTCAGGCCGCGATGTTGGGCGTTCTCATCCTCATCCCTCTGATTTACACAGAGGCATTGCCCAAGCAGATGCTTACGACGTTCCTCGTCGCACCCGCGCCGCCGCCACCTCCGCCACCGCCAGCCGCACCGGCACCGACAGTCGTGCATCACATTGTCCGCATCATCCAGGCCGGCAAGATGATGGCGCCAAGCGTCATCCCCAAGAAGGTCAACATCATTAAGGAAGAGGAGCTGCCACCGGACGTCGGCGTCATCGGCGTCGTTGGCGGCGTGCCTGGCGGAATGCCGGGAGGGCAGGCGGGCGGCGTGTTGGGTGGCATTATTGGCGGTATCCCGGGTGGGAACCTGCCACCGCCACCGAAGGCCGCTCCGCAGCGTGTGCGCGTCGGTGGTAATGTGCAGCAGGCCAAGATGGTCAGGATGGTTCAGCCGGTATATCCCACCATCGCCAAGCAAGCGCACATTCAAGGGACCGTCATTCTTCACGCGATCATTGCCAAGGACGGCACCGTGCAAGAGCTTCAATTGGTGGGCGGTCCGCCGTTGTTGGTCAAGAATGCGATGGATGCCGTCAAGCAGTGGCGTTACCAGCCCACACTGCTCAACGGTGATCCAGTTGAGGTGGATACCACGATTTCTGTAATCTTTAGCCTGGGTGGCGGGTAGGAGAAGACTCGCCGGACCCGCCCTTGGGGCTGACAGACCACCTGCTGGCGAGAGAATTTGGAACGAACGGAGGAGGAGCAAAACTCATGCTTGCGAATGTTTCATTGGTCGGCTTGTGGCTGCTTCAGCAACAACCCGAAGTTGGCTGGGATTTGGTTTCCATGTGGCACACGATGAGTATTCCCGCCAAGCTGGTTGTGGGTATTCTCTTCATCATGTCCGCCTGGTCGGTCGGTATCATGATTGACCGGGCGCTGATGTACAGCGCGTCAAGGAAGCAGTCCCGGGTCTTCGTCCAGCAGGTGGCCGGAGCGCTGAAAGACAACAAGCTCGACGAAGCCATCTCCATCGCCGAGCGCAACAAGAAGAGCCATATCGCCAAGGTTGTGGCGACGGGCCTCTCGGAGTTCCAAGCCGCTTCCGCGCAGGTCTCCGAAGAGGAAGTGATCGAGGCAGCCAAGCGCGGCCTCGAGCGCTCCGTGGCTATCGTACATGCCGAAATGAAGCGCGGCCTGTCGGGCCTCGCCACGATCGGCTCCACGGCTCCGTTCGTCGGTCTGTTCGGCACCGTCATGGGCATCATCAACGCGTTCAAGGGCATTTCCGCGCAGAAGGCCACCGGCCTTTCGGCGGTTGCCGGCGGCATCGCGGAGGCCCTTGTAACCACGGCTCTCGGCCTCCTGGTGGCCGTGCCCGCGGTGTGGACCTTCAACTACTTCACCAACAAGGTGGAAGCCTTTGACGTGGAGATGGACAACTCCTCGATGGAGTTGATCAACTACTTCATCACCCGTCGAGGCGGGAAGAAGTAAGCCATGGCGTACAAGCCCAAAGCAGGGGACGTGATGTCCACCCCGAACGTGATTCCGATGGCTGACATCATGTTGGTCCTGCTGATTATCTTCATGGTAGTCACGCCCATGTTGCAGAAGGGCGTCTCGGTGGACATGGCCCGCGTGCAGAATGCCCAGGACATGCAGGCCGCCGACCGCGATGACGCCATTTTGGTGGCCGTCACTCGCGATGGCGCCATCTATTTGGGGTCTCAGAGAATCTCCTTGGATGAAATCACCAACATGGTCAAGGACCGCATCGCGAATCGGCTCGACAAAACTGTGTTCGTGAGGAGTGACGCCCGCGCGAAGTATGGCGACGTCGTCAAGGTCGTCGACGAGGTCCGCGCTGCCGGAGTGGATAATCTGGGCCTGCTCACGGAAAAAATGGAGGTGCAGAAGAAGGCCCCGCCTCCTCCGCCCTCCGGCGGCAGCTAGAAAACGGTCTTAGCAAAGGAGTATTCCCATGGGAATGGCAGTTGGTGAGCACAAGGGTGTTTTGGCCGACATGAACGTCGTGCCCTTGATCGACATCTTGTTGGTGCTGATCATTATTTTCATGGTGATCACACCCACGACACCCAAGGGTCTCGATGCCCTCGTCCCGCAGCCGGCGCCTCCCAACGCGAAAGAAGATCCGGCGCTTTTGGCCAAGACGATCGTAGTGGTAGTCACCTCCGATAACAAAGTCAAGATCAACCAGGACGACACCACTTGGGACGATCTCGGGCCGCGCCTGGAAGCCATCTTCAAAGAGCGCGCGGAAAAAGTCGCGTTCGTCAAAGGGGATGACTCTGTTCAGTTTGCCGAGGTCGCTCGCGCAATTGATATCATGCGCGGGTCGGGAATCGAAAAAGTCGGCTTGATTACCGCCAAGGTGGAAGCCGGCCAGTAGCGGAAGGAATGGAGAGTTCGGTTCTTGCAGGGGGCCCTCCGGCCTTAACTTTCGGCCGGCGGGGCAGGAGTTCTCCGATGGGCTGGCAGGTGGGGGAGAACAAGGGCGTTGTCGCCAGCATGAATGTTGTGCCCTTGATTGA
>JBGQEW010000061.1:0-14462 GCA_041496565.1 Terriglobia bacterium
CCGCAAGCAGGACGCCGAGGCCAACTTTGCGGCCATTCACGAAGCCGCCGGCCCATTCGAACGCAAAGGACTCAAGCTGCGATGGGTCTTCGATGCGGCGCGGCAATTCGGCCATGAACAAGCGCTCGAAGTCGCGCGGCTGGCCGCGCGGCTGAAATCAAAAGACGTTGTGGCCTTCGGCATGGGCGGCGACGAGCTGGCCGCGCCCGCCGAAGCCTTCCGCGCGGCGTACGACCACGCCGCTGCCGCGGGCTTACACCGCTTGATGCACGCGGGCGAAATCGGAGGCCCAAAGGAAATCCGCGACGCGGTAGAGCTGCTCGGCGTCGAGCGCATCGGCCACGGCATCGCCGTGATGCACGACCGCGCGCTCGCCGAAACGCTCGCAAGAGCGGGCGTGTCCCTCGAGATCTGTCCCACGAGCAATCTTCGCACCGGCGCGCTCGCCCGGCAGCTCGGCCGCGCTGCGGCGAGCGCGGAAGACCATCCGGTGCGCTCGTTTCTGGAGCACGGACCGCCGTTCACACTTTCCACCGACGACCCGGCCATGTTCCAGACCACATTGTTGGATGAATATTCCGCCGCGCAACGCATGGGCTTCGCTCAGCACCAGCTTGCCGATGTCGCCGAAGCGAGCTTCGTCCATTCATTTCTTCCTGAAGCCGAGAAGCGCGAACTGCTCTCTGCCTTTTCCATAAAGCGCGCAGAGCTCGGTCTAGCCTAGAACTCACCTTCCCAAACGGGCAGATCGATGCATTCGGAAGGGCACGGCTTTAGCCGTGCCGAAAAAGCAGTCGAAGCTCAGGGGTTTTAACCCCTGAGAGATTTGCTCGTCGCTTGCTATAATCTCCGCCATGAAAGCGCACGTCTGGGTGATGCCGAAGCCGACCGTCCTGGACCCGCAGGGGCAGACAATCCAGCATGCGCTCGCCTCGTTGGGGTTTTCCGAGGTGCGCGACGTCCGCCAGGGCAAGTTCTTCGTGCTCGAGCTCAACGGCGCCACGCGCGAAGAAGCCAAGAAGCAGGTGGAACGCATCGCGCGCGAGGTGCTCGCCAATCCGGTCATCGAAGAGTTCCGCTACGAAATTGTTGATTGAAGAGAAAGCAAAGTAGTGACTGGCGCGGGGAGTGCCTGTTTCGCGAAGCAAGGGGCATGTCCCTCCGCATGGCATTCACCGGAGCGGTATCATCATTTGTTCCCCAAGCGTGGGCCGCGAGGTGGGCATATGCGAGGACGCAGAGCACTCTGGCTGGTGTGCGGAGCTGTTGTGGGGTTGACGGCCTGCGGCGGCGGCCCGGGTGGTGGTTTCAGCACGGGCGGCGGACCCGCCCCGTCTCCGGGTGTTATTCAGCGCCTCACGGTGTCGAGCGACGGCACGCAAGCCGACCGCGCAACATTTTTTGTGAGTGTGAGCGGCGATGGACGCTTCGTCGTGTACGCATCGCTTGCCGACAACCTGGTGCCCGGCGACTCCAATTTCGTTGAAGACGTCTTCCTCCGCGACACCTGCCAGGGCACAGCGCCGGCCGGATGTACACCCACGACCACACGGGTTTCTCTATCCAACCTCGGCACAGAAGCGAACGGTTCCAGCACCTCGCCTTCCATCAGTCGCGACGCCCGGTTCGTGGCGTTCGAATCTGATGCCACGAATCTGGTGCCGGGCGGCGATACGAATAACAACCGCGACATTTTTGTGCGCGATACGTGCCAGGGCGCTCTGCCAGGATGTGTTTCTTCGACCATTCGCGTCTCCGTAGCCAACGACGGCAGCCAGGCCGACGGTGGAAGCTTTGAGCCTTCCATCAGCGCCGACGGCCGCTTTGTCGCCTTTTCTTCCAACGCCACGAACCTCGTGCCCGGGGATACGAACGTAGCCCAGGACATTTTCGTGCGCGACACCTGCCAGGGCGCGCCCGCGGGTTGCGTGCCATCCACCCTGCGCGCCTCGGTCTCCACCGCTGGCACGCAAGCCGATTCGCTCAGCGGCGCGCCGTCCATCAGCGACACCGGTCGCTTCGTCGCATTCACCTCGGTGGCGACGAACCTCGTGGCCGGTGATACGAACAGCCAGAACGACGTTTTCGTCCGCGATACCTGCGCCGGAGTCTTGATGGGTTGCACACCGTCCACCACCCGTGTGTCCGTGGGGGCAAGCGGCGCCGAAGGCAACGGCCTGAGTTCCTTCGCGTCCATCAGTGGAGACGGCCGCTTCGTCGCCTTTCAATCCTCCGCCAATAACCTCGTGGCCGGCGATACGAACGGCGCGATGGACGTGTTCGTCCGCGACACCTGCGCGGGCGCTTCCGGTTGCACGCCCACAACGGTTCGCGTAGACGTGGGAACCGCCGGAGCGGAGGCCAACGGCGCCAGCGACGCTCCCTCCATCAGCACCGCCGGCCGCTTTGTGAGCTTCCGTTCGGCGGCCACCAACCTCGTCGCCGGCGATACCAACGCCCTCGACGACATTTTCGTGCGGGATACCTGCCTCGGCGTAGCCGGCTGCACTCCTTCCACCATGCGCGTCTCCGTAGCCAGCGACGCGACGCAGGCCAACGCCAACAGCTTCGAGTCCGCCATCAGCGGCGATGGGAAGTTCGTGGGCTTCCGTTCGTTCGCCACCAATCTCGTCACCGGCGACACCAACGGCGTTGAAGACATCTTCCTCGCCAACTCCGGCTATTAGAATCCGCCGTGGAGCTCTGTGAGTATCTTCCTTTCAAACAGCATCCGCCTGTATACTCCCTCCATGCTTATCAGCGCTCGTCTCCGCGAACTTCGCGACGCAAGGAATCTGTCCCAGGCCGATATCGAAAGGCGAAGCGGCCTGGTCCGTCCGTATCTCTCTCGGATCGAAAACGGCCACACGATCCCGTCGCTCGCAACCCTTGAGAAGCTCGCCCGGGCACTTGAGGTTCCGCTCTACCAGATGTTCTACGAGGGAGATAGACCTCTTGAACTTCCGCACCTCAGGAAGCGCAAGAAAGGTGAACGGAACCTTTGGGGAAGCTCCGGCAAAGAGGCACGCTTTCTGGTTAAGCTTCGCGGTTTGTTAGGTCAAATGAAGCAAGCGAAGCGGAAGCTGCTCCTCGATGTAGCTCGAAAAATGGTTAAGCCCTAGTCGGTTCTCGGTCTTCCCCAGTACCACGCCAATTAGTACTTGACTTCTAATTTCTTCAAGCAGAGAATCCCGCCAAGTTGGCCTGGTACAAAACTCATGAAGTGCGTCTATGGCTCAGCGTGATCGCCTATAACTTGGGGAATCTGTGGCGGCGGCTGGTGCTGCCGCAGCGGATTGGGAACTGCTCGCTCACAAGCCTGCAGCAGCGGCTGGCGAAGACCGGCGGTCGCTTGGTCATGCACGCCCGTTACTACTGGCTGCTGCTGGCCGAGAGCCATCCTCACGCGCCGCCTGTTCGGGGCCATGCTGCGGCGGATTGAATTGGTCCCCTTGCCTGCGGGATAGGCCAGCCGCCCAGGGAGCGGATTTCAGTGACCACAGAGGCGCGGACGGAACAAGTCTCGCAGATATGGGTCGAAAGAGGGCCAGTTTCCAGTCTTAGCAGTCTCCGGGGACCGAAAACTGACCCCCTGTGTGGTCGGTGGAAACACGGAGAGGCGCAAACCCGACTGACAGTTGCCTTCGGTGCCGGTCAGATGTCTGTTGTGGGTCGCGCTGGAAGTCGATAATGGAGATTGCGATTAAGGATAACTTGCGTATCCGTGGAATCTGTGACGTAGAATTCGACTACTCCGATTTCCTCATCATCGTAGGAGGTGAGTGAATGCTGCTCCACCATTGCAAAATAACGGCGCTCATCTTGGTCTGGGCCTTCTCCAGTTGGGCCCAAATCGCAGGCTCGTCAACAAGTTCGGCATCGGGACAGACCACACAAGGTGCGTCGGGACAAACGAGTGGATCGCAGGGACCGGCGCGACCAAAGGCAGCATCAGCACAGGGCCGTGAGGGAGGAGGAGGAGAACAACCATCAGACGAGGAGCACCTCAAAATAGCTCTCGGTTACCTCAAAGTGGCCCAACAGGAACTGGGTCGCGTGAGTAGCAAGAATATCCACATCAAAAAGGCACTCCAGGGCGTTCGGACTGCGATTGATCACGTTCAGCTAGCCGCATCTTCGGGCGACAAGAAGCAAGAGTAAAGAGCGCCCGACCCAATGCCGAACAAGGAACAACAGTCAGGGAGCCGCGATTCAACGCGAGGCGAGGGACAAGAATCACAGAGGAAGAAGTGGGCAAGTCTCATTCTTCAAGGTGTAGTTTACATAGGCCTATCTCTCTTGTTGCTCCACGAAGCCACGGATTCCGAGCAGGTACAACAATGCATCGGAGTAGACGCTTCGATGGCTGCCATGTCCCGTTCAGATTACCGTATGCTGGTCAAGTACGGGATACCTGAGCAAGCTTTGTCCCAGAAAGTGATGCTTGTGACGATTGGGTCCGCAGAGCCAGCCGACATCAAATCTGATCCTTGCGCTCAGCGACTCTTTGTTGCGAACTTGGTCGAGCGGCTGAAACGGCTCAATGTATCAGTAATTGCTCTGGATAAGTTCTATGACGCGGCCACGTGCCCACCGGATGGTGAGGCAACTAAGGCTCTGTTCGCAGCACTCAGCGGTACTTCACCTGTTACCACATTGGCTCAACGCACGCAGATCGTACCGAAGCGCCAGCGTGCACATCCGCAAGTGTGCTTGAGACTCAGACCGGGTTTGACTTTCGGTCTCCCCGAGACAAATTTGGGCGTTGCTCGGCTTGACACCGACACACGGCGTATTCCGCTGAAGTGGCCACTGATCGTTAACGGCAAGAATCAACCGCCGTCGGCTGAAAGCTTCGCTTTTGTGACGGCGAGAGCAGCGAATAAGGCCGCAGTGGAAACACCTCTGTTAAGAAGAGCGTTGCGTAAGACGCAGCAGCCGTACTCTACGACGGTAAAGATTGAGTCGTATTCCGCGCTCGACATACTCTGCGGAAAGAATACAACTGTGGCTCATTGGAGGGAATGTAAACGCACCGAACCGGTCGAAGGAATGAATGGCGCGATTGTGGTAATAGGAGACCACATCGGTGAAGAAGATATTCATCCAGCGATGAGGTCCGCTGAAGATGAAGATAAGGAAACCGACGAACAGGTTGCTGCTCCTGAAGGGCTCCTTTACGGAGTGGATCTACAAGCGAACTATATTGCCGCTCTATTGGATAAACGCTACTATCTGCCACTGCTTCCGGAGTTCTGGAATAGTTTTGTAGTCGTTGTGTTTTATATCGTATTGCTATGCCTATTTGGGTGGTCCAAACGGCGGTTTTTGACAGTATCAGCGGGCATCGGCGTGTTGATATCAGGACTCATCGGCGTGTTCATTTGGGGGCTGATTGTTTTCGCCAGCTTCGAAGCAATGGCTCATTGGCACTACATACTCACGGTTTGGGTGCACGGAATCAACCTGGTCAGTATCGTCGTATTGTCGCTGGAGCATTTGGTGGCGAGAATGGACTAAGAATGCTGCGCCTTCCACGCGAGCAGTTTACGCGCCTTCTATACACTCTCCTCGGCAGATAAACCAGCCCGCCACCGGCATGCGGGGCAGGTATCCGTTGCGCGACTTGAAATTGGCGCCGCCGAGTACCTGGCCTGCTGTTCTTGTGCCGACGAGTGTGGCGAGGCGATTCTCTCTTGCGAAACTGGCGACCATTTCCGCCGCGCTGTGGGTACCCTTGAAAAAACAGTTCGAAATCGCGTGTTTTCTATTGACGCAGCACTCCTCCGCCAGCTAACCTGTTATATGCACGCTCAACACGCCCTCGCCGATTCCCTTCTGCCACCTTCTGCAGTTCCGCACCTGCGCGCCGTGCGTCGGTGGTCCCAAGTTCTGATTTCTGAGTTCTCTTTTCTCTCTCTAACTCTTTTGGATTCATTACTTGCGCGAGGTTGTGCCTCTAAGGTTTTTAGAATGAATACTTACGAAAAACATAGGGGGGTGGGGGTGCGGATTTGTTGCAGGGGCTAGACTTAAGATCTCGGATTGAGCGGGAAGCGCGACTCTCGACTGTGCTCTTTCTGGCGCGCGGCCTTGCTTCCTGGCCTCTTGACGAGTTGCGAATGTCGAGTTTCGGATTTCGCGTTTCGCGTTTCGCCTTGTGCTACTCTGAAGCAGTGACGTGCAGTTTCCTTCGGGAGTGAACTTCAAATGTGCGGAATAGTAGGCTACATCGGGCCGAAAAAGGTCGTGCCGCTGATCCTGGACGGCCTGAAGCGTCTGGAGTATCGCGGCTACGATTCCGCGGGCATCGCCGTCGTCACGCAAAACGGCAAGCTGGTCGTGCGCCGCGCGTCCGGGAAGCTGCGCAACCTCGAAGAAACCATCCGCCTCTCCCCGATCGACGGGATCTACGGCATCGGCCACACGCGCTGGGCCACCCACGGGCGTCCCACCGAGGAAAACGCGCATCCGCACCGCGATTGCACCGGGCAGGTGGTGGTCGTTCATAACGGCATCATCGAAAACTACGTCGAGCTCAAGCAGGAATTGCAGAAAGAAGGCCACAAGTTCGTCACGGAGACGGACACGGAAGTCATCGCGCATCTCGTGGAGAAATATCTGGACGGCGCGCCGCTCGAAGAAGCCGTGCGCCGCACGGTCAAGCGCCTGACCGGCGTCTATGCGCTGGCCATCCTTTCCACCAAGGACCCGCACAAAATCGTCGCGGCGCGCTGGGGACCCCCGGCCGTCATCGGGCTCGGGCAAGACGAGTATTTCGTCGCCAGCGACATTCCCGCCGTGCTCTACCACACGCGCGACGTTTTCTTCCTGGCCGATGGCGACCTCGCCGTGCTCACGCCGCAGGGCGTGCGGCTGCTTGATTTCGAGGGCCGCGCCATCCAGCGGCCGGTGCAGCACATCACCTGGGACCCCATCATGGCGGAAAAGGGCGGCTTCAAGCATTTCATGCAGAAGGAAATCTTCGAGCAGCCGCGCGCCGTGCGCGACACGCTGCTCGGCCGCATCTCGCTCGAGACCGGAAAGATTTTTCTCGACGAGATGGAGATCACCGAAAAGGAGTTCCAGAATTTCCGCGCGGTGAAGCTGGTGGCCTGCGGCACCAGCTGGCACGCCGCCCAGGCCGGCAAGTTCATGATCGAGCGCCTCGCGCAGATCCCCTGCGAAGTGGACTACGGCAGCGAGTTCCGTTACCGCGACCCCATCGTGGACCCGCACACGCTGGCCATCTTTATCAGCCAGTCGGGTGAAACCGCGGACACGCTGGCGGCCCAGCGCGAGGCCAAGCAGAAAGGCGCGAAGACGCTGGCCATCTGCAACGTGGTCGGCTCCATGATCACCCGGGAAGCTTCCGGCACGATCCTCACGCACGCGGGCCCCGAGATCGGCGTGGCGTCAACGAAGGCGTTCACCGGGCAGCTTACCGCGCTGGTGTTGATCGCACTGTACCTCGCGCAGGTGCGCGGCAAGCTTTCCGCGGATTGCGCCAAAGCCCTTTTGCAGGAGCTGACGCGCATCCCGCACAAAATGGAAATAATTCTGCAAAACGACGAGGAAATCGAGGCGCTGGCGCGCGAGCTTTTCCGCTTCACCGATTTCCTTTACCTCGGCCGCGGCATTCACTACCCCATCGCGCTCGAAGGCGCGCTCAAGCTGAAGGAAATCTCCTACATCCACGCCGAGGGTTATCCCGCCGGGGAAATGAAGCACGGCCCGAACGCCTTGATTGACGAGAACCTGCCCGTTGTCGTGCTGGCGCCGCGGGATGAAAACGATCCCGAGTCGATGACACGCTACGAGAAGAGCGTCTCGAACATCAAGGAAGTGAAGGCGCGCGACGGCATCGTGATTTCCATCGTCACCGAGGGCGACCACCTCGCGCGGGAAGCCTCCGACCACGTCATCGAAATCCCCGCGGCGCCGGAGCTCCTGACGCCGATCCTGGAGATCATTCCGCTGCAGCTGCTCGCCTACCACATCGCCGTACGGCGCGGATGCGACGTGGACCAGCCGCGCAACCTGGCCAAGTCCGTGACGGTCGAGTAGAGTCCTTTCGCCTGCTGTAGAATACGAAAATGGGAGTCCGGATTCTGCGATCGGCGTGCGCGGTTGTTTGCCTCGTTCTCGGACTCGGCGCATGCGATCTTGCGTCCGCGCAAACCGCGAATCTGGCCGCCATTCACGTCGTAGGGAGCCAGCGCTATCCCGAAGCAACCATCCTCCAGGTCACCGGCTTGAAGGTGGGCCAGCAAGTGTCGCGCGACGACCTCCAGGCCGCCGCCAACCGCATCGCGGAAGTGGGTCTGTTCAAGAGCGTGAAATACCGCTTCTCGAGCAGCGGCGACAACATGGCGCTGGAATTCCAGGTGGAGGATGCGCCCACCGTTCCTGTCTCGTTCGATAATTTCCCGTGGTTTACGGACGCGGAGCTGACCGACGCCATCAAGCAGACCATGGTCCTCTTCGACGGCACAGCCCCGGAGCAGGGCGAAATCCTGGACACGATGGCGCAGACACTGACGAAGCTGCTCGCGACGCGAAGCGTCCACGCTACGGCCGAGCACACGCTGCTGGCGGCGCCGGCGGGCGGCCTGATGCAGCAATTCAAGGCCGTGGGCGCCAGCTTGAAGGTCAACGCCGTCCAGTTCGGCGATGTGCTGGCCACGAATTCCAAGCGCATCCAGGACCGGCTGCCGGACTTGGTCGGCAAACCGTATTCGCGCCAGTCGATTGAGATCTTCTTGAACGAGCAGGTGCGGCCCGTGTATCTCGAGCAGGGACACCTGCGCGTGCAGTTTGGGCAACCCTTAGCGCGGTTCACCGGCGACCCCAACCGCCCCTTAGCCGATAACGTGCTGGTCATCGTTCCGATGGACGCCGGGCCGGTGTACCGCTGGGGCGGCGTCAACTGGAATGGAAACGGCGCCTTCGGGCCCGCTCCTCTCGACGAAATGGTCGGCTTCAAGCCGGGCGACCTGGCCGACGGCATGAAGATCGCCGCCGCTTGGCAGCGCGTCGAGAAGGAGTACAGCCGGCGCGGCTTCCTGGAGATGAAGCTCGATCCTCAACCTGTGTTTGACGATGCCAAACACGAGGTGAGATACCGCGCCACGCTCGCCGAGGGCGTCCAGTACCGCATGGGCGAGATGGTGATCACCGGACTTTCGCCTGTCGCTGAACGCAAGCTAGTAGACGGCTGGCACCTGCCGCGCGGCCAGATCTTCGACGGCTTGTACTTCGAGGAATTCCTCGCCAAAGGCATCAAAGAGGCCTTCGGCGACTACCCCGTCCACTTCGACGAAGTGGGCCACTGGCTGCGCACGAACGCCGAGACGCGCACCGTGGACGTCCTGCTCGATTTCCACTGAGCGCTCAGCACCGCACGGCAGCCGCAACCTGCGCTATACTTTTCCCCGGATGGACAATCTGACGAAGGTTCAGGCGCGCGCCGGCGGTGCTGAAGGCCTCGCGCCGCTCGAAAAGCAGGAGCGGCTGCTTGCGCGGCTGCGCGCACTCGATTCCGTGCTCGTGGCTTTCTCCGGCGGAGCGGATTCTGCGTATCTTGCCTGGGTCGCACACCGTGCGCTCGGCGCGCGCGCGCTGGCGGTCACGGCGCTCTCGCCGAGCTTTCCCGCTCACGACCGCGAACAGGCCGAAGCGTTCGTGCGCCATGCGGGACTGCGGCACGAATTCATCGCCACACAGGAGCTCGAAAACGCGCTCTACGTCGCGAACCACCCCGACCGCTGCTACCATTGCAAGACGGAGTTATTCGATGAGCTCGACGGGCTGCTTCGCGCGCGCGGGTTCGCCGCCGTCGCGTACGGCATCAATGCCGACGACACGCGCGACTTTCGCCCGGGCCACCGCGCGGCCGCCGAGCATCAAGTGCTCGCGCCGCTGCTCGAGGCCGGCCTGCGCAAAGCCGAAATCCGCGAACTCTCGCATCTTGCCGGCTTGCCCACCTGGGACCGGCCGGCTTCGGCGTGCCTGGCTTCGCGCATCCCGTATGGAACGCCGGTGACGCGCGAGAACCTCAGCCTCGTCGAGCAGGGCGAAACCATCCTTCGCGAGCTCGGCTTCCGCCAATTCCGCGTGCGCTATCACGATGAACTGGCGCGCATCGAGATCGCGCCCGAGGAACTCCCCCGCGCGCTCACTGCGAAAATGACGCGCCAAATGGCAGAGCGTTTCAAGGCGCTGGGCTTCACCTACGTCACGCTGGACCTGGAAGGCTATCGCCAGGGCTCGCTCAACGCGGCGTTGAAGAAGTAGCGCTTCGGCAGTCGCGGAACATTCTCTTGCCTGGCCGCGTATCCCTCTGGTAGGAACACATACGGCATGACGCATTCGACGGAGGCTCTTCGCATGCACACGCGCACGGGATGGGTCGCGTTAGCCGCGGCTGTGGCCCTGCTCGCCGCCGGGACCGGCTGCGTCAGCACGCACGCCGGGTTGGGGACGTTCGACCGCACCCTCAGCGTCAATGGCCCGGTGCGACTCGAGCTGAAGAACGGCTCGGGCGCCGTCCGCATCTCCGCCGGCCAGCCGGGCGAAGTGCGCATCCATGCGGAATTCCGCGTCGGCGCTTTCCTGTGGGACAACGTGAACGATCGCATCGCGGAATTGACCAAGAACCCTCCGATCGAACAGACCGGCAACGTGATCCGCATAGGCTTTCGCGAACGGCTCCTGCAGAACATCAGGATTGAATACACCATCGTTGTCCCCCCGGACACCGAGCTGCACGCGGGCGTCGGCTCGGGCAGCCTGGAGGCACGGTCGCTCCACGGGCGTGTGAGCCTGAGCGCGGGCTCCGGCTCCGTTGCGGCCGAGGATATCGGCGACGATGCAGAAGTCAGCGCCGGCAGCGGCAGCATTCATTTGGGCCGCGTGCAGGGTCAGGTGCGCTTTTCGGTGGGCTCGGGAAGCGTCTTGCTCGAAGACGTGCGCGGCGAAATCCGCGGCAACACCGGCTCAGGCAAGATCGCGCTCGAGCAGCCGGGCGGCCGCGTCACGGTGAGCACAGGCTCCGGCGACGTGAGCGTCACCGGCGCGGCGTCGGACGTGCGCATCACCACCGGCTCGGGCATGATCTCCGTCGAGGGCAACCCAGTGAAGGCGAGTTTCTGGGAGCTCACCGCCCGCTCGGGGCGCATAGAACTCCGCGTGTCCTCCACAGCCAGCTTCCGGCTGTACGCGCATTCGTCCTCCGGCCGCATCGAGACAGACTTGCCCCTGTTAGTCGAAGAGCAAGCCCGGCGCACGCTGCGCGCTCGCATGGGCGCCGGCGACGCCCGCGTGGAAGTGCAGACCTCTTCCGGCTCGATCCATATCCGCTGAACCAATCCGAGCGGCCTGCCGCTTTTCGCGATAGAATGCCATCTCGCATGCTCCGCCGGCTGATCCTCGCATTCCTGGCAGTTGCACTCTTCGATGTCCCTGCACCGGCGCAGACTCCCCCGGCAAAGCAATCTCCGCCAGCGAAAGCTCCGGCGAAGGTTCACAGCGCGCCCGCGAAGCCGCCGGCCGCCAAGAAAGAGCCCGATCCCGAAGCAGAGCTCGACCGCGCCATCGAAGACGCCGGCAACGACCGGGCCGCGCTCGTCCGCAACCTGGAAGACTACCTGAAACGCTTTCCCGACCCCCCGCGCAAAGTGGCCATCTACCGCGCGCTGGTCGAATCGGCAATGCAGATCCGCGACACCGCCAAGGCGCTGGACTACGCCGAGCGCGTCATCGCTTTGCGGCCCGACGACCCTTCCATGATGCTCTTTGCCGTGGATCTGCTCGAGAACGCCGGCGGCGACGCCGGATTGACGCGCGCCGTGGGCTACGCCACGCGCGTGCTTGACCGCGTCGAAAAGGCCACGGCTGAGGTCAAGCCTGCGCGCGTCTCTCAGGCCGAGTGGGAGTCCGAGCAGAAAAAGCTGCGGATGTCGGTGTACCTGATCCGCGGGCGCTTGCAGATGAAGCGCAAGAAGTATGACGAAGCCAACAACGATCTGGAGATGAGTTACCGCCTGCTGCCGAATGCCGCGGCTGCGCTGCACCTGGGCGAAATCGAGGAACTCGAGAAGGCCCGCGACAAAGCCATCGAGCACTACGTAGCCGCGTTCGTCCTGCCCGACCAGGAAGGCCTCGCCGTGGACCGCTGGGAAGTGCGCCGCAAGCTCGGCAACCTCTGGCAACTGACGCACGGCTCCGAAGCCGGCCTCGGCGAGCGGCTGCTCCAGGCCTACGACAAGATGAACGCGGACCCCAAAACATCCGCCGCGCCCGAATACAACAAGGGCGCGCGCGACCCGTTTGAGTTTGTGCTCCGCCGGCCCGGGAAAGAACCGGCGCCGGTGAAGCTCGCCGAATCCAAGGGCAAGGTGATGGTGCTGAAGTTCTGGGCGACGTGGTGCCTGCCGTGCCGCGAGCTCCAGCCTCTGCTTGACCGCGTCGAGCAGCAATTCGAGAGCAAGGGCGACGTCGTCTTCTTCGCCCTGAATACCGATGAAGACGAAAACCGCGTGGCGCCGTTCCTTGAACGCGAGAAGATGCGCGGGACCGTGGCGTTTGCCGACGGCCTCGATCGCCTGCTCGAGATCCGCGGCCTGCCCACAGTGATCGTGCTCGACCGCGCGGGCAAGATCGTCTACCGCGCGCAGGGCTTCGCGCCCGATGGCTTCGCGGAGGCGCTGACGGCCGCGATCGAAAAAGCGCTCTCCGGCGCTAGTTGAACCCCGCCATTTCCCCCGCGACACAAAGCACAAGAAGCCCGAACAAAGATGCGAATCGCGCTCTCATCCTGTCCTTCTGGGTGATTGGTTGGCGAGATTGCAGCCGAGTCAGGAGCGGGCGCCGGCGGTTTGTTTTGCGGCGACGTCGCGGGCCGCCAGGATCGTGTTCACGTGGATGCGCACCGTATCCTCGACGCGGAGCGCGTACCCGCCTGCCAGCGTGATGGCTACGGGCACGCGATGGCTGCGCGCCTGCTCGAAGACCAGGCGGTCGCGCCGCTGCAGCCCTTCGATCGTCAGCGCCAGCCCGCCGAGCTGGTCTTCGCGGAAGGGGTCGGCGCCACCCACGTAGAAGAGCAGGTCGGGATGAAACTCGGCGAAGGCGCGCAGGACGTGCTTTTCGAGAATAGCGAGGTAGTCGGCGTCGCCGGTGCCGTCGGGCAGGTGCAGGTCAATGTTCGACGGCGGCTTCGGCAGCGGGTAGTTGTTTTCCTGATGGATGGAGAGTGTGAAGACGTCGCCATCGTCGCCGAAAATCGCCGCCGTGCCGTTGCCCTGGTGCACGTCGGTATCCACGACCATGGCCGTGGAGATCGCGCGGTCGGCCTGGAGCCGCCGGATGGCGATGGCCACGTCGTGAATCATGCAGAAGCCTTCGCCGTGCTCGGGAAACGCATGGTGGAAGCCGCCGCCGATGCTTGCGGCAAAACCATCTTCGAGCGCGCGGCGCCCCGCAAGAATCGAGCCCCCCGCGGCCAGCCAAAAGGCATCGCGCGTCGCTTCCGTGAACGGAATCTCCATGCGCATCACTTCACTCAGGTTCAGCCTTCCCGTCTTGAGCTTGCGCACGTACTCCTGCGAGTGCACGAGGAGCACGTCTTCGTCCGAAGCCTTTTCGGGCGCGAGAAAATCCCCCGGCGCCGCCAGGCCTTCGCGCAGGAGCGCGTCTTTCACGAGGCGGTATTTCCGCGATGGGAAGACGTGCGCGCCGAGACTCAGGTCATAGGCGTCGCTGTAGATCAGCTTGAATGGAAGCATCGAGGTCCGTGCCGGTTCCGACGGAATGGCCTAGCTTTCGCGGTCGAGGATAAAGTCGGGGACGGTCAGCAGCGCGCGGCCGTAGTCAGAATTGCCCCAGCCGTTCAGGCAATTCTTCGCTCGCTGCGCAAAATCAAGCGCAAGCTGGCGCGCGCGTTCGAGCGCGCCCGACTGCCGCACGAGCGCCGTGATCTGCTCCGGGCGCACGGAATTGAACCCTTTCTCTTCGAGCACGGTCGCCACCATGCGCCGGCCCCCCGATTCGCCGTTCTCAAGCGCGTAAATGAGCGGCAGCGTGACCTTGCCCTCTTTCAGGTCGCTCAACACCGGCTTGCCGAGCTGCTCGGGCGACGCGGTGAAGTCGAGCAGGTCATCCACAAGCTGGAACGCCAGGCCCGCGTAGCGGCCATAGTCGGCCATCGCCTGCTCCATGGCGTCGTCCTGCTGGCCGAGCACCGTGCCCAGGCGCGCGCAGCCGCTGAAGAGGCACGCCGTCTTGCGCGCGGCCAGTTCGAGCGCGTCCTGCTCGGTCAGGTCCATGCGGCCGAGCTTCGTCAGTTGCAGAAGCTCGCCTTCCACCATGTTCTGCGTGAGCTCGATCAGGATGTCGAGGACTTTGAAGTTGCGCTCGCGCAGCGCCATCTGGAACGACTGCATGTAGAGCCAGTCGCCGGC
>JBGQEW010000062.1:0-14400 GCA_041496565.1 Terriglobia bacterium
AAGGTGATTCGAGGCCGGAAGGGGCTGCGTCTCGATCCCGCCGGCGTGCTCTGGCTCGAATGGAAGCGGGAGCCCGGCGGCGCCATCGGGGCAACCAGAAACGTATTGCTGCAACTCCAACCGTAGGGATACAATTTTCGCCGGTGGTCACCGAATGAAAAAGAGGAAGCCTTTCGATTGGCGAGATGTCCTGGGCGGTGTACGGGCGGCCGTGCCCGCTGCGCTCCTGCTCGCGCTGGCGTCCGCAGCCGTGCTGGCGCAGGACAAGGGCAGAGTAGTCGAGGAAATCATTGCGCGTGTGAACAACGAAATCATCACGCTCTCGCAATACCAGAAGGCGGAATCCGCCTTGCGGGATGAAGTGACCCAGGAATGCCGGAACTGCACCACGGCGCAGATCGACGCCGCCTACAACGACCAGCACAACGACATTCTGCGCGGCTTGATTGACCAGTCGCTACTGGTACAGCGGGGCAAGGACCTGGGGATCAGCGTCGAGACCCAGTTGGTCCGCCAGCTCGATCAGATCCGCCAGGACCACAGCCTCGCATCGATAGACGCCCTCGAAAAAGCCGTGGAAAGCTCCGGCATCGCGTGGGAAGAGTACAAAGCAAGCATCCGCGATAACTTGATGACGCAGAGTGTGATTCGGAGGGAAGTGGGATCGCGCATCACTGTGGACGGGGCAGAGGTCAAGAAGTATTACGAAGAGCACCAGAACGACTATGTGCGTCCCGAACAGGTTTTCCTGAGCGAGATCCTAGTCAACACCGAAGGGAAGAGCGCCGAGGAGATTCCGACGCTCAAGAAAAAAGCGGAAGACCTGCTCGCCCGCGTGAAGAAGGGCGACGATTTCGGCGAGATCGCGAAGCGCTACTCCGATAGCCCAACGGCAAAGCAGGAAGGCAACCTGGGCGGCTTCGGGCGCGGCCAGCTTTCCAAGGAACTCGAAGACATCGTATTCAAGAGGAACCGGGGCGACCTGACCGAGGTGATCCAGACCAAGAACGGGTTCGAAATCCTGCGCGTGGATGAGCATTATCAGGCCGGGCTGCAACCGCTCGACAAGGTCGAAAATGAGATCACGAACAAATTCTACCAGCAGCGAATGCAGCCAGGCTTGCGTAGCTACCTGGGCGAATTGCGCGAGGAAAGCTACCTGACCGTGAAGCCCGGCTACGTGGATTCGGCGTCCGTCGGCGCGAATTCGACGATTGAAGAAGCCTCCCCGACACCCGATACGAAGCAGAAGTCGAAGAAGTCCTCGAAGAAAAAGGCCGGCTGATGAAGTCCGCATACGTCGCGGACCTGCAACCCGACCAGGCGGTCAGCTCCCTGTTCCTCGTGCGGGACAAGGAGATTCGCACCTCCTCCGCCACCGGCAAGTCCTGGTTGCAACTCGAACTCGTGGACCGCACCGGAACAATCGAAGCCAAGATGTGGGATAACTTTTCCGAAGTTGCCGCCACGTTCGACCGCGACGACATCGTAAAGGTTCGCGCACGCGTGAAGGTGTACCGCGGCAAGAGCGAACTTTCCATCGAGCAGATTATTCGCGCGCCCGAACGAGAATTTGTCCTGGAAGATTTTCTCCCGCACACAAAAGAGGATGTCGAACAGCTCTTCGCGCGCGTCCGGCTGGCCGCGGCCGGCGTCGGCGATTCCTGGCTGCGGGCGCTGCTCGAAAGCGTCCTGGACGATCCCGCGATTGCCGCCAAGCTCAAGCGCGCGCCCGCAGCCATGACCATGCACCACGCCTACATCGGCGGGCTGGTCGAGCACATTGTCAGCTTGTGCAGTCTCGTTCGGGATGCGAGCGCGCATTATCCGGAAGTGAATGCGGACCTGCTCTACACGGGTGCGATCCTGCACGACCTGGGCAAGATCGAAGAACTCACGTACTCCCGCGGGTTCGGCTATTCCACCGAGGGTGAGCTGCTCGGGCACATCGTCATCGCGCTCGGAATCCTGCGCAAGAAAATCGAAGCCATCCCCGGTTTTCCCGCACCGCTCGCCACCGTGGTCGAGCATCTGATCGTCAGCCATCACGGCGCGTATGAGTTTGGCTCGCCGCGCCTGCCGATGGTTCGCGAAGCAGTGCTGCTGCATTACCTCGATGATCTCGATTCGAAGATGGGCGCGATGCGCGCGACGCTCGAATCGAAGGAAGGCTCCGGAACGTGGACGGCGCGCAATCCCTCGCTCCGCCGCGCATTATTGCGTACCGACGATTTTCTGCGCGGCGCCGAAGCCGCCGGGGAATCTTCCTCACCGCCGTCGAAGCCGAAAGCGGCAGGGAAGTGAGCATGGCGTCCCGCAGCCTATCCAATGTACCGCGCCGGTCGCTCCTCGACCTGGCTCCCCTTGAGCTCGATTGCATGAGCGTGCTCTGGCCCATGGGCGAGGGCACCGTGCGCGAAATTCGTGAACGACTCGCCCCGCTCCGCCCCCGCGCCTACACCACGATCATGACCATCATGGATCGGCTCGCGCGGAAAGGAGTGGTCGAGCGGCGCAAGGTCGGCCGGGCGTATCTCTACCGCCCCAATCTCTCCGCAGCCGATGCGCGCGCACACGCGCTCGAATCGGTCGTGAAGAGCTTTTTCGGCGGCTCGACGGGAGCCGTCCTTGAACAGCTTGAAAGCTCCGCGCACGGGGAAGCGGAGGGAGCGGCATCCGCAAGGCCCTCCCGCGCCAAGACAGAGCCGGAGAATGAAAGGGTGGCGAACATCCGGCCGCAACCGGCTTCTCCCCAACCCGCGCCCCGGAAGCAGGAAACCTCGCCGCGTGACGCCGATGAACAACCCCAGACCGCGCGTATGGACACCACACTCCTGTAGAGTGCTAAGATTTGTGGCGGTGTCATTCCGATGGCGATGACACCGGCTCGAGGAATCGCTCCGTATGTCCGATCAGCAGGGAAAAGGCTTCCTTGACAAGGGCAATTCATGTTTCCGCAAGAGCTTAGAATCCGCGACCTCGTGATTCGGCCCGCGACGCTGCTGGCGCCGATGGCGGGCGTCACCGATACCGTGTTCCGCCGCGTCATTCGCGGACTGGGCGGCTGCGGGCTCATCATGACCGAGTTCACCAGCGCCGAGGGAGTTACTCGCGACGCCGATCGCGCGCGGCGTTACCTCTATTTCGACGAGGATGAGCATCCGATCGCCGCGCAGCTTTTCGGCGCCGAGCCGGACGTGATGGCTTCGGCCGCGAGGCTCACGGAAGAGCTTGGCTTCGACCAGGTGGACATCAACCTTGGGTGCCCGGCGAAAAAAGTCGTCAAGTGCGGCGGCTCCGGCCTGCTGCGCGATCTGCCGCTGCTCGAGCAATTGCTCCGGCAGGTGCGCGCCGCGGTGTCGATTCCGATGACGATCAAGATTCGCTCGGGGTGGGATGAGAAAAACATCGTCGCCGTAGACGTCGCGAAGATGGCCGAGGAGTTGGGCGTGGAGGCGATCGCCGTGCACCCGCGGACGCGCATCCAGGCCTACAACGGCAACGCCGACTGGAGCATCATCCGCGCGGTGAAGGGAGCCGTGCGCATCCCCGTGATTGGCAATGGCGACATCCACGCGCCCGAGGACGCCGTGCGCATGGTCGCCGAAACCGGCTGCGACGCCGTGATGATCGGCCGCGCCGCCTCCACGAATCCGTGGATCTTTCGCCAGATCGAGCAGTACCTTTCATCCGGGCGCTACGACGAGCCATCGGAAGCAGACCGCTACCGCCTGCTGTCCGGCTACTTCCGCAGCCTAGCTTCCACCGATTGGCCCGACGCCATCGGCAAGATGAAGCAGTTCGCGTGCTGGTTTACGCACGGCGTGCGCAACGGGGCCGAGCTGCGCCGCCACGTACACGTGTCGAAGACGCCTGCGGAAGTCCTCGACCGAGTGGATTCCTTCTTCGCCACCACGGCCAGCTCCCACACTGCTTCTTGATCGCTGCCGCCGAAAGTTGTCTGGCGGATGCGTACCACATTCCTCAATGAAGTTTGTTTAGGACTCCGCTTCGTCGCGCGAGAGGAGCAACTGCTTGTAGGCTTCGCGCTTCGAGAGGCCCCGTTCGCGAGCGGCTTGCTTCAGCGCGGCTTTGTGGTCCGCGCCTTTTTCGAGCATGATTTCTTCCACGCGTTTCGTGAGCGAGGTCTTGGTCGCGGCTGCCGCCGGGGTCTTTTTATCTTCCGGCGGGCCGATCAGCAGAGTAATTTCGCCTTTGGGCGGCTTCTTGCCTAGGCGCTCGAACAGCTCATGGAGCTGGCCGCGCAGGAATTCCTCGTGCAGCTTCGTCACCTCGCGCGCAATCACCGCCGAGCGGTCACCCAGCAAGTCGAGTGCGTCGCTCAAGGTCTCAAGAATTCGGTGGGGCGCCTCATAGAACACCATGGTCCGCTGTTCGCTCGCGAGGCCGCGCAACAAACGGCGCCGCTCACCCGCGCGCGAAGGCAAGAAACCGAGAAAGACGAATTCCTCCGCGGAAAGTCCCGACGCGGCCAGCGCTGCGATCAGCGCCGAAGCTCCCGGCACCGGCACCACAGGGATTCCATGCCGCAGACAGAGCGTGACCAGCCGGTGTCCTGGATCGGATATTGCCGGTGTGCCCGCGTCGCTCACCAGGGCGATTTGCGCGCCCTGCTCGAGTTCAATCACCAGCTCCGGCGCGCGAGTCATTTCGTTGTGTTCATGGTAGCTTTCGAGCGGCCTTCGAATCTCGTAGTGGGCCAGCAGCTTCCGGGTTTGCCGGGTGTCTTCGCAGGCGATCAGGTCGGCTTCTTTCAGCACGCGCAGCGCGCGCAAGCTGATGTCCTCGAGATTTCCGATGGGCGTAGCCACCAAGTAGAGGCACCCCGTGGACTCCGTCGCGCCGGTTTTTTTGCTGGGCTGGGCCATAGCTCGAAACTCTCGTGGGCTTGCGTTGCCGACTTACTGCCAGCGGCCGAAGAAGTCTAGCACAGGCTCGAGGCTGCGGCGGGGATGGCAGATGTTACCCGCTTCGCAACGCCCGGGAGCGTGGTGTGCACCCTCGATGTGAGCGTGATAAGATTTGGTCTTAGTCTTTCCATTGAAGGGGAGTCCTTCTGTGCCTTTGTACGAATACGAATGTTCCAAGTGTGGCCGCCGGTTCGAAAGAATTGAAATTGTTTCGGCGTCCACCACGAAGAAATGTCCGCACTGCGGCGCGAAGGCAAAACGTTTGCCCTGCGCCCCCGCCATTCAGTTCAAAGGTTCCGGTTGGTACGTGACGGACTACGCCGGCAAGAATTCTGCCGCCGCGGCTGCCGCAGAAAAGGGAGAGGGGAAATCTGCGGAGGCTTCCGCCGACTCCTCGGCAGACAAGATGGCGAAGAAATCCACGGAAACGAAAGACACTTCGAAGAAGAAGTCGAGCTAGCCTGCTGGAAATTCACTGCCGAGTAGTCGTCGCACCGGCGGGAGCCGGGGCTGTCACCGATAGGGAGGTCGGCGATGCGGCCTTACAGCTTCAGAGTCTTCAGGTAGGAATGAAACTCGGCGCCGAATTCAGGATTCTTCAGTGCAATTTCCACGGTCGCCTTCAGGAACCCGAGCTTGTCGCCCGCATCGTATGATTTCCCTTCATAGACGAGCGCCCAAAGGCCCTTCTCGCGCGCGAGTTGCCGGAGCGCATCCGTCAACTGAATCTCGCCGCCGCTGCCCGGCGAGGTATTTTCAAGGTAATCGAAAACCTCCGGCGGGAGCACGTAGCGACCGGTGACGGCCAAATTCGACGGCGCTTTGTCTGCCGACGGCTTCTCAACCAAGTCGCGGATTCGCAGCAATCGCTCGCCCCATTTTGTGCCCGGCGCCGGTTGAGCGTCCACGATGCCGTACAAGTGGACTCGTTCGCGCGGCACGGCCTCAACCGCGATCGCGCCGAGGCCCGTCTGCTCGTAAAGTTCAATCAGGGGACGTGTGCCAGGCTCAGGACCGTCGAGGATCACATCGCCCAGGAGCACGGCGAACGGCTCGTCGCCGACCAGCTCGCGCGCCGTCAACACCGCGTCGCCCAAGCCCCGCGGATCCTTCTGCCTCGTGTAGCTGAACCGAACCATGTTGCTGATATGCCGTACCATGTCCGCGCGATGCTGGTCTCCCTTCGATTCCAGAAATCGCTCGAGTTCGGGCGAGGTATCGAAGTGATCTTCGATGGCGTTCTTTCCGCGGCCGGTGACGATGATTATGTTTTCGATCCCGGATCCCACGCACTCCTCCACTGAATATTGGATCAGTGGTTTGTCCACCACGGGGAGCATTTCCTTTGGTTGAGCCTTGGTGGCAGGGAGAAAGCGCGTTCCCAAGCCTGCGGCCGGTAAGACGGCCTTGCGCACACGTTTATGAGTTGTCATGAAGTGCTGGTCTTGCTGCGGGCCTCAGGAAAATCGCCCACCGAGAGGGCTGGACGTCCCAGACGCGATGCCCTGCAGTCTCCTTTCAATCGCGTTTTGTATGAATCGTGACAATAAGCGGCGCTCAACAGAATTGTCAAACTGCCAGCGCCAAGCGTTGTGACCTAAGACAAATCGTTGAATTCTTACGTGATGCCGCCGCCGGCGGCATCGAACCGCGCCCCGTCAGGAATAAGAATGAGCGGCGCCAGATTGGCCAGAGTGCCCAATCGCCTCGGCCCCGCGAGAGAAAGGGCGAATCACTTGGCCATGCTAACATACGAGGTGGCAGGTGAACAGAAATGAGCGAGCCGATGTTCGAATCGCGCATCCTCGGAATCGAATCCTCCTGTGACGAGACGGCGGCGGCCGTCGTCGCTTCCGGCCGCACGATTCTTTCCAGCATCGTCGCCTCGCAAGTCGAGATTCACCGCAAGTACGGTGGCGTGGTGCCGGAGCTCGCCTCGCGGGAGCACCTGCGGAAAATTGTACCCGTCGTGCGGGAAGCGCTGGAACAGGCGGGGATGGCACTCACAGACGTGGACGCCGTCGCCGTGACGCAGGGCCCTGGATTGATCGGCGCGCTCCTGGTTGGCATGACCTATGGCAAGGTCCTGGCCTTGTCGCTCGCAAAGCCACTTATCGCCGTGAACCATTTGGAAGGCCACGTCCATGCCGTGTTCCTCGAAGCCCACGCTGCGGGCCGCAAGCCGGAGATGCCCGCCGTCTGCTTGATCGTTTCCGGCGGGCATACCGTGCTCTACGAAGTGAAACCCGCGGCGGTGAATGGCACGAAAGGAGCGGTACGCTTTTCCTATGCGCGAATCGGCCAAACTCGTGACGACGCCGCCGGCGAAGCGTACGACAAGGTCGCGAAAATGCTGGCCCTGGGCTATCCCGGAGGACCGGTGATTGACCAGCTCGCCGTGCATGGAGCTGCCTCGGCGGTCAAATTCGGCGAGCCGAAGATGAAAGGCAATCCCTACGATTTCAGTTTCAGCGGAATCAAGACCGCGGTGCTTTATCACCTGCGCAAACATCCGGAGCTGCAGCCGGAAATCGTGGCGCGCGAGGAGGCCCTTGCGCGCGGCGAGCGCAAGGCCGATCAATTGCGTCCGCTGGCAAGCGCGCCAACGCTGGACCTCATCGCCAGCTTCCAGAACGCGGTGGTGAACGACCTGGTCGCACGCACCCTGGCCGCAGCCGATCGGCACGGCGCGCGCTCGGTGCTCGTGTCCGGGGGCGTGGCGGCGAATCGCCAGCTTCGCCGATCATTCGAGCAGGAAACGCGCAAGCGCGGGCTCGAGGCCTATTTCCCCAGCCCGGGCCTTTCCACCGACAACGCCGCGATGATTGCCGCCGCGGCGTATCCGAAGTTCCTCGCGGGCGAGCACGCCGATGCAACGCTCAATGCCGAGGCCAATTTGCCTCTTGCGGAATAGTCCCGTTGCTGTCCTGCCTTCTTCCCACCTGCGCCTGAATTCTATAAGATTGCGCGGCACGTGGATTCGAGCACTGACGTTACCGAATTGAACCGGAGGTTTCGTTCCATGCAAGAGACGACCGAGCAATACATCAAACGCATCCTCAGTCACATTGAAGGGAAGGATGCGATGAAAAGTCAGGCAGCCGCTCCGCGCAAATTCGAGCGCCTGATCCGGAGCGTGCCGAAGAACCGGCTGATGCGGAAGCCAGCGCCGGGGAAATGGTCGGTGGGCGAAATCCTGGCGCATCTGGCCGAATGCGAGCTCGTGGCCGGCTATCGCATTCGCAAAATCCTCGAAGAAGACGGGACGCCGATCCAGGCATTCAATCAGGACAAGTGGGCGGAGGCGGGGCATTATGCGAGACGCGACCCAAAGGAATCCCTCGAGGTCTATGCGACGTTGCGCAAAGCAAATCTCGCACTCCTGCGTTCGCTCGACCCGGCGCAATGGAAGCATTACGGAATGCACTCGGAGCGCGGCGAGGAGTCGGTCGAGAAAGTCGTGCGCATGTTCGCCGGCCACGATTTGAATCATCTTGGCCAGGTCGAGCGGATTCTAGGGCGCAAGGCGTAGCAGAGCTGCAGGGGGCCGGAAGTGCAGTTCGGGAACCGCACCTATTCGCTCGTACTACACCGATGAGGATCGCAATTGACACCGGCGGAACGTTCACCGATTGCGTGTTCGTGCGCGACGGCCGTCTCGCTATCATCAAAGTGCCTTCGACGCCGCACGCCCCCGCGCAAGCCATTGCCGACGCTCTCGATAAAATCCTCGCTGACCCACGTCACCAACCGGCCGCTCTCGAACTCATCTGCGGCACCACTGTGGGCACGAACGCGTTGCTTCAGCGGCGCGGAGGACGCGTCGCGCTGGTGACGACCGCGGGCTTCGAAGACGTCATCGAAATCGGCCGTCAGGCGCGCCCGCGCCTCTATGACTTCTTCGCCGATCGCCCCACACCACTCGTCCCTCGCGAGCGCCGCTTCGGGCTCCGCGAGCGCGTTGCTGCGAACGGCCGCGTGCTTGCGCGACCCAGCGGCGCAGAGCTCGCCCGAATCGTGCGGCAGGTCCGCCGCAGCGGAGCGAAATCGGCCGCGGTCTGCTTGCTTTTCTCCTTTGCGCATCCCGGGCACGAGCAAGCGATCGCTAAGCGCCTCCGCTCGGCCGGGCTGCTCGTTTCCGTCTCGCACGAAATTCTTCCCGAGTTCCGCGAATTCGAGCGCACCGCCACCACGGTCGTCAACGCGTACCTTGTACCGGTGATGAGCGACTACCTAGCGCGGATCGAGTCAATTGCGCGACGCGCCGCCCGCCGATCGCAAGTGCGGATCATGCAGTCGAACGGAGGGATTGTCTCTGCACGAGTGGCCTCACACGAGCCCGTGCGCACGATCCTCTCCGGACCAGCCGGAGGCGTCTTGGGCGCGCAATACGTTGCCGAACTCGCGGGCTACCGGCGGATCATAGGTTTCGACATGGGAGGTACCTCCACCGATGTTGCGCTGCTCGATGGCCCGCTGCGCACGATGAACGAATCCTTGGTGGCGGAGCTTCCGATTGCCGTGCCCATGCTCGACATTCACACCGTCGGGGCGGGCGGCGGTTCGCTGGCACGATTCGATCGGGCAGGTGCTCTGCGCGTCGGCCCGGAAAGCGCGGGCGCCGATCCCGGCCCCATCTGCTATGGCCGGGGCGAGCAACCGACCGTTACCGACGCGCACCTAGTTCTCGGCCGCCTTGCGCCGGAAGGATTGCTGGGCGGCGCATTTCGACTGGATGAGGCACGCACGCGCCGATATATGGAACGCGCGCGCGGGGGGATGCGCACCACTGAGCAATTCGCGCAGGGAATTCTGGACGTCGCCGATGCCACGATGGAAAAAGCGATCCGGGTGATTTCCGTCGAACGGGGCTACGACCCGCGCGATTACACCCTGGTCGCATTCGGCGGCGCGGGCGGGCTGCACGCGTGCGGCCTTGCTGCTGCGCTGGATATTCCGCGCGTGCTGATTTCAAAATTTCCGGGCGGGCTTTCCGCGCTGGGAATTTTGCGCGCGGACGTGGTGAAGGATTTCTCGCAGACGATTCTATTGGCGGTGAGCTCAGTTCGCGCCACGGCCCCGGAATTGCGACGCGCCTTTGCGCGTCTCGAGGCGCGTGGCCGCCGGGAAATGGAACAGGAGGGCTTTGCGCGCCCCGGCTTGCGCATCGAACGGCTTCTCGATATGCGCTACATCGGCCAAGCGTTTGAGATTACGGTTCCTGCCAAGGGAGATTTCCTGAAGGCGTTCCATCGGGCGCACGAGCGACGTTATGGTTACGCGAACACGGCATCTCCCGCTGAGGTGGTGAACGTGCGCGCCCGTCTCATCGGGGCGACGCCCAAGCCGGAGCTGCCTCGATCTCGCCCGGGACGGCCCGATGCTTCCGCAGCAGTGGCCGACGTGCGTCGAGCATTTTTCCGCGGTAAGCCGCTCGCTACGCTCGTTTACAATCGAGCAAATTTACGTGCAGGCCATCGGTTCGGGGGGCCCGCCATTGTGGCGGAATACAGCGCCACAACCGTGGTTCCTCCCGGCTGGCGTTGCCGCGTGGATGCGTTTGAGAATCTGATTTTGGAGCGAGCGCGACGATGAAATTCGATCCGACGCGGCTGGAAATCTTCAAGAACCTGTTCCACTCCGTGGCCGAGGAGATGGGCAGCGCGCTGCGGCGCGTGGCGTTCTCACCGAACATCAAGGAGCGACGCGATTACTCGTGCGCCGTGTTTGATGCTGCCGGTGAAGTGCTCGCCATGGGCGACCACATGCCGGTGCATTTGGGATCCATGCCGATGTCGGTGGCAGCGGCGATGGGCGCGCTCACGCTCGGACCCGGCGATGTCGCGCTGCTGAACGACCCGTACGCCGGCGGCACGCACTTACCCGATCTCACGATGGTGATGCCGGTTTACATTGCTCGAGTTCGGCTACCGGTCTTCTACGTCGCAAATCGCGCGCATCACGCCGACGTGGGAGGCGCGCAAGCCGGCTCGATGGGCCTCGAGCGCGAAATCTTTCAGGAAGGACTGCGCATTCCGCCAATCAAGATTCTCGAGAACGGCAGAGTCGCGCGCGATGCCATGGCCATGCTGCTCGCGAATGTTCGCACGCCGCGCGAGCGCGAGGGCGACCTGACCGCGCAAATCGCCGCGTGCCGCATCGGCGAGCGGCGGCTACGCGAAATCATCGCGAAGTACGGCCGCGGGGAAGTGGAGAGATACGAGCGCCACCTGCTCGCTTACTCCGAGCGCATGATGCGCGCCGTGCTGCGCGAAATCCCCGCCGGGCGGTACCGCGCGGTGGATTATCTCGACGATGACGGAATCGGTTCGGAGCCGCTCGCCATCGTGGCCACAATTCTGATTCGGGGCGCGCGAGCGGTCGTGGACTTCACCGGTTCCGCGCCGCAATGCGCCGGCAGCGTCAACGCCGTGCGCGCGATTGCGGAGTCGGCGGTCTTTTATGTGTTTCGATGCCTGCTCGACGAGCAGGTGCCTGCCACGTCCGGCCTGATGCGGCCAATCCGAGTGATCGCTCCGGAGGGCACCATCGTCAACGCGCGGCCGCCTGCCGCGGTCGCGGGCGGAAACGTGGAGACGTCGCAGCGCATGGTGGATGCGCTGCTCCGCGCGCTGTCGAAAGCCATCCCGGAGCGCATCCCCGCCGCCAGTCAGGGCACGATGAACAATTTCACTCTTGGTGGTAATGATCCGCGCTGCGGCGGGGCGCCCTTTGCCTACTATGAGACCACTGCGGGCGGCATGGGTGCGCGCCCCGGCAAAGACGGCGCGAGCGGCATCCACACGCACATGACCAATTCGCTCAATACGCCGGTCGAGGTGCTCGAGCACACCTATCCTGTGCGCGTCCTTCGTTACGGATTACGGAAGGGTTCGGGCGGGCGCGGCCGCTCTCGCGGCGGCGACGGCGTGATTCGCGAAATCGAACTGCTCGCAGATATGCAGGTGGGTTTGCTTTCCGACCGCCGCAAGATCCCACCTTATGGATTGCACGGCGGGCTGCCCGGTGCGCTAGGGGAAAACAAAATCATCCTTCCTGCGAAATCAACCGGGATGAAAGCCGGACGAGGGAAGGGAAACGCCCGCACGATTAAGGTGCCTTCGAAGTGCAGCCTCTATGCAACTGCAGGTTCGGTGGTCCGGATCGAAACGCCCGGTGGGGGCGGCTGGGGCAAACCTGGAAGACGAAATTAAAGCCCGGGTTGGAGCGCTCCGGGGGCCTCCGACCGCGGCGAAGGGAAAAAATAGCCGGGAACATCGCGCGCAGGCCTTGTCGCGCGGCGGTCCCGGCTAGAAGAGCAAATTCAGAATTAATCCGCCTGCTGCTGTTGCCCGATATTCTCGGGCATTTGGAGCCGCGCCTTGGCGAGCGCCTTCACGACCGAGGACTCCATGTTCTGTTCCGAGGAGTTTCTCGCCGTGGCAAGCTCGCTGACGAGGAGGTACTTGGCTCGCTCCAGCATTTTCTTCTCGCGGAAGGAAAGCGGCTTGGTCCGGCTCAATGATACCAAGCCCTTCAGCACCGCTGCGACTTCCATCAACGACCCGGTACGCATCCGCTCCGAATTTTCCTTGAAACGGTGCTTCCAGTCGTGGTGAGAAGCGGAACGGCCCTTCTCCAGGTAGGCCAGCACCTGTGTGGCTTCATTCGTGCGAATGACGGCGCGCAAGCCCACGTTTTCGATGTTAGTTTGCGGGACCATCACTTTCAGCCCGCTGGAAACGATCCGAAGCATGTAGTACCGCTCGGACCGCCCGTTCAGGTATCCATAGCTGATTTGTTCGATTACGCCAACACCGTGATTCGGATAGACAACCTTCTCGCCTAACTTGAAATCCATAGCTGACAATCCCCCAGTTGGTGGCAGTCCCCCGAGTGCCGATGTTTCGATTTTAGGCACACGCATGGTATTGCGTCAAGGAATTCCTCGCCCACTCGAAAAATCATCTTGACCGTAAAATCCACGGAATCCGGCATTTGGCACGGAAATTGCCCTTCCGTGAGGTACTTTGAGCTAGAATGCGCCCCATGCTCATTCTCGCCCTCGATACGGGCACCCAGGCAGGCAGCCTGGCGGTCCTGCGCGATGACCGGGTTCTTGGTGTCGTCTCCACCTGGGTTGAGGAGACCTACTCGTCGCGATTGTTCCGGCACCTGGAATTCCTGCTGGGGGAGCTTTCACTGGAGATGGCGCAGTTTGATGCGTTCGCGGTGGCCGCGGGGCCAGGGTCCTTTACCGGCCTGCGCGTGGGCCTGGCGGCTGTGAAAGGCTGGGCCGAGGTGTATCAGAGGCCGATTGCCGCCGTGAGCGGCCTCGAAGCGGTTGCGGCGGAAGCTCGGACGCAAGTTGAAGGCTCGCTCCTCGTTCCCATGATGGATGCTCGCCGAGGGCAAGTCTACGCGGGAATTTATAGGAAATCGGCGCAGGGCCTTGAGCGGCAGGGAGAGGAAACCGTTTCCTTGGCGAGCGAATTTCTTAATTTGCTCGAAGCCGAAGCTCAGGGTGCGCCGGTCACGTTCGTTACGCCAACTCCAGAAGTGCTCGCCGATTCACTGGCGGCGTCGCCGTTCCGCGGCCGGGCGATCGAGACGGTTTCGGCGGTTCTGGCACCGGCGATCGGCCTGCTCGGGCTCGCGCGGGCGCGCCGCGGAGATCTGGTTGACGCGCTGCACCTGGACGCCAATTATATTCGCTCGACCGATGCGGAGTTACAGTGGAAAAGTCGCTGACCGTTCGCCCACTCGCGCCATCCGATCTCGACGCGGTCCTGTCGATCCAGGCGAGCAGCCCCGGCGCCGCCGTCTGGTCGCGTGCGGATTTTGAACACGTTTTTGCCGGCGATTTTGCCGGGTGGGTGGCTGAAGCCGGGGCCGGCATTGCCGGGTTCCTCGTTGCGCGGCGCATGGCCGACGAAGTGGAAATCCTGAACGCGGCGGTATCTCGTGAATCGCGGCGTTGCGGCATCGGCACGCTTCTCCTGCGCGAAGGCCTCGCTTGGGGGGAGGCCGCCGGAGCGCGCCGCGCATTCCTCGAGGTCCGCGAGACGAACTTTGCAGCGATTCTTTTCTACGAACGGAACGGCTTCTCGGGAGTCGGCCATCGCCCGCACTATTACACCGATCCCACCGAATCTGCCCTGCTGCTCGCCTGCGCGATCGTGCACGCCCACGCCGCGGCTGGCTCCTGATACTTGCCGTTTGGTACGTACTATTTCTAACGTGGAACCTTGGACCAATTGCTTTACGCGCATTTCGGTGCTGTGCTATGTTAAGGCTATGTGAACGCGACACCAACCAGGAGGGAACCTATGGCAGCTACGGCTCAGGACATCCGCCAGTACCTGATCTCGAGCGACGCAGAGTTTCATAATTTAACGCAAGAGCACTTCAAATGCTAATCCCAACTGTATCAACTTAAAAAGCAGTCCTACCTCAGTTCGTAAGACCT